>NJBO01000003.1 GCA_005223075.1 candidate division TA06 bacterium B3_TA06
GATAGCGTGGGAGATAAGGTGCGCGTCAAGATGGCACTCCTTGCCGGTATTGATCTGGAAGGTTTGAACGCCGTGCGCGCCGATACGATCCGCATCAATGGTGGTGGTCAGGTCACCTGCAAGGACCGCGATGCGGTACTGGTTTTTGAGGCGCTCGACAAGCTTTTCAAGTATGGTGGTCTTGCCCGAGCCTATCGCACCCATCACATCGATCGAACAGATGCCTCGTTCTGCGAGCTGCTCGTGAATCTTTTCGGCCAACTCACGATTATGCGCAAGTAAACTCTCTTCGTCTTTCAAATCAACAATCTTATGCATCGTTCCTCCTTGATGATGGAACCTTGAACTTTACAGGTAGAGGATAGAATGTCAAATTAGTGCTACTACAGTAAGGAGGTTTTAGTCATTGCGAGCGACCGTAGGGAGCGCGGCTCCGATGGACGACGTTTACGGAGTAATCTCATAGGTCTTCCATTTTAGGATTGTGCCCCATATGAGATTGCTTCGTCGCAAAGTCTCCGACTTTACTCCTCGCAATAACGAGTGAGGTTGGCGTGTCGATCCGTCTACCTCAACATCACAACCTTACGACTGGTCCTTGCCTCCTCTGCCCTCAGTTCGGCGAAGTAGACGCCTCTAATCACCCCACAAAGTTGCTGCGCGCCTTTGCGGGGACCCCGATAGAAGTTTTTTCCTTAAGACAATAAGGAACACCCCTCACCTCTAACTCATCTCCCAAGGGGTGAGGGAGATAACCGCATCGGCCCTCAGCATCGTTATGTTGACATAGCGGTGAAAATCCAGTAATATTCCGGGTCTTATGGGGCTGTAGCTCAGCTGGGAGAGCGCCTCGTTCGCAACGAGGAGGTCGGCGGTTCAAATCCGCTCAGCTCCATTGAAGTGAACGCACCCGGAGGATGTCATGCGTGGCAGGGGCCGCATTCCATCAGGAGGAAATATGACCTCTAAGAACTCTCGAGCCAGAAGCCTGATCGGCGGTATCTTTGCCGGATTGATCGTAATCTGGGTAGGAGTGAGTTTCTATCTGAAGATGTCGGGAATGATAACCTGGGGCCAGTGGGGCGCTTATTTCTCTTTGGGCCTGGCCGCCCTCTTTCTTTTGCAGGGTATAGCCTGGCTTTTTGTGCCAGGCCTGCGCCGCAGCTTTATTGGAATGTTTATTCCCGCTTTGATCCTTGCCGTTGTGGGTATAATACCCCTCCTGGGCGGCGGCTGGTACGCCTGGAGAGGATGGTGGCCATTTGTAATTGTAGCGGTGGGTTTAATAATCATTGTATCCACGATATGGGGTGTATTAAGCAAGCGTAAAAAGCAAGACAAAGGCTAAACTGAATAAAAAGGGGGGCGCTCAGGCTAGGATATGTAAGCTAAGGCGGAGACATGGCAACAGAAATAAAAGTGAGCTCTCGCAGCGGCGGATGCTCGGCGGCATCTTTACAGGAGCAGCCGTCATCTGGTTAACCTTACGCTGGCACAAGAAGAAGGCGTAGGCAAAGAATCAATCCAGGGGGAATCATGACTCAAAAGAACCCCGAGGCACTTGACCCTCAAGAGCAAAAGACCCCTTCGCCTAAGCGAAAGCCAGACGCGCTTGGCTGGATTATCATAGGGGTTTTGGCCTTCTCACATGCAGTGACGTTACCTCTGGTGATTACACGAATAATGGGCTGGAGGCTGTTTTTTAGCATAACCCTTTTCGTCCTGGGCGTGTTACACATTCTTAACTCAAGCTTGAGACTCACTTTCCCGAGTTTGCTTAAGACCCATAAAGGCTATTCAAAGAGGAATCTCCTCTGGTTTCTAGCATTGGGGATCTTCTTTATCTTAACGGGGGTGGGTTGGCTGCTGCTTAGCTTACTGGTTGGAGAATTGTAGCTAGCTTTTATGTGTCGAGAGGAGAAACGACCAAGAAGAAATCCGTCAATCCTGGGTCTCAAGATCAGAAGCCACTGAGCGGCGGCTACGAGGTAGACGTTTGGGGGATTAGTTCCCTCTCCCAGGGGGAGAGGGTCAGGGTGAGGGTTCTTTTCGGGGTCCCCGCATGGCTACGAAGTAGATATTTGGGGTGATTTCAGCTTCTCAATCCCCAGCCGGATGAACAACCCTCATTGCTCCTTTTGACCGAAGGTCAAAAGATCGCAGAGAAACGTAGGGGCCGACCGCAAGGTCGGCCTTAATCCTTACGGGCTCACCTAAAGGTAAGCCCCTACAAGATTCCAGCGGGGGAAGGGATCGGATACGTCATGGCGACGCTTGCGGAATTCCGAAGGACGACGGTAACGGAGTAATCTCATGTAGACCAAAAGGAAGAGCTATGAGATCGCCACGCTTTCTTCGGTCGCTTGCGATGACGAAAAAAATGTAGGGGCAAGGCATGCCGTGCCCCCACTATCTACAAGATAATCGTGATGGAACAGGGTGAGAGTCTTGCTGCGAGCTCTATCCTGCCCATCGCTTCCCGCTCTCTAGGTGGTATAGAGGGCAACCGAATCTCTTCGATGGGCTGGAGGTTGAATTTCATTCGGGCTTCTGTGGCCAGCAGGTCGTTGACCTTGCTTGCGAATTCCTCCGCTTCCTGCTGGAACAGTAATAAGGGGAGTCTCAAACCCTCGAAAAGGAAGGCGTACGATTTGACGTCCATGTCGGAAATAAAACAGATGTAGCCTTTGGATTTTAAGATCTCCTGGATTCTCAGAGCCGTCCTTTCCGAGGCTTCATCTCCCCTTTTGTGTATGACCTGAACACTCTGCTCCTCAAGGGTTTCTATCTCCCTGCCAAGATCCTCGGTTGTCTCGAGTGCGCTGATTGCCACTTCTCGTCCCAAATCCTTTTCAACCACTTCAGGTACATCTTCTGTTAAAGCAACGCGTTTCACCGTGATCTCTCTCAGTGCAGGGTCTTTGATCATCCCAATCAGTCCCGACAACTCCTCGGTAGAGAGGGGCTTCTCTTCTTTAATGACTTCCACCACCGCTTGGACAACCACGCTGTCGTGGCTTCTGGTTCGCTCCTCTTCTTGCTGCCTTTCTTCTCTTGCCTTGGTGTTCGTCTCAACCTTATTGATGACCACATTCGAAAGGCCCCATGTAACGAGCACGACTATAAGCGGCATGAGAACCTTCACCCACTCAACAGATTTGGTTTTGTTGGATGGTTCGCCCATGATTCCTCCTCAAATTTGGATTTATTCTACACTGTTATATTAAACGCAATTCTTTTATTGTCAAGGTATTGATGCTCCCTTTCTCATGCGGAGAAAGGATCGCGCTCGTTTGGGGTGACTTTAACTTCTCAATCCCCAGCCGGATGAAGAGCCCCCTTATTGCTCCTTTTGACCGAAGGTCAAAAGATCGCAGAGAAACGTTCTCTCTCCCTTGGGGACGAAGTATTCCCGTTGGGTAGAGGATGAAGGCTTACTTTGTTTTATCGGGCAATACAATCGAGATTGAAGTGGGCGACATACTTCCACCAATCTTCTTCAGTTTGAATTCGCCAAGATCCGAATGAGTATCCAACTTACCCTTGACTCTTTTGGCGAAATCTAGTTCCGATTTGGAGTGTCTTATCTCAGCTACAGGAGTTTCAGGACGCCCCCACCTTACGTAGTACCACTCGTGACTCGCTGGAGTAATAAAGCACTGGAATCCTTTAGCCACAAGAAATTCCTTAGCCTTACGAGCGCGATCCATCGAAACTGAGTCGCCTTTCATGTACATAATCTGCACCCCGAGCCTTTCTGAATCAACAGATACTTCAAGCAGTCTTTCTTGTACCGCTTCTCTAATCGTATCGGGGACTGTCGTGTCAGCCTTTACTCCCTTCGCCATCACATCTTGCAACAGAGAATCGGAGATCGTCCCGATGAGATCTGGGAGCCAAGCATAAAGACTCATATCCTTTGCAACAAGCACGTCTATCACCATATGGGCAACTTCAATGTCGTTGCTTCTTTCTTGAACCTTGCGTTGAATGTTATTGGCTACGCGAATCGAAACCCGCCCACCTCCACCTACAACCAAAACTGCAGTTATAATCGGCACGAAAACTTTCAACCATTCCCGAACCCTATCACCCTTCGATACATCGCTCATGGATTCCTCCTCAAATTTGGATTTATTTTACACTGTTATATTAAACGAAATTCTTTTGCTGTCAAGGTGAACATTCCCCTCCCCCGATACTTCTTACGAAGCATCACCCCCTCCACAACGGGAGGGGGAATTATCTAGCACTGTGAAGAAAGATTCCCCTTCCCTGGTGGAAGGTCGGCCCGCGTTATTATGGAACAGGCCGGTCTAAACACCAGCTCCCACGCGGGGAATAACGTACGATTCTTTGGGGGTCCCCGCGACGTTATGAAATAACGTCGTGGGGTATTTACCTGTACAACCTGCCGATCCACGCGCCCTGGTAGTAGTGTTTGATAATCCTCTTGGCGCTCCTGCCTCGCCTGGCCATCTGCATGGCTCCGTACTGGCACATGCCCACGCCGTGTCCCCAGCCCCGGCCCTCAAAAAGCAGCCCGTCGCCGCGCTCCTTGATCTTAAACCAGGTGCTCTTTAAGCCAAACGCCGTGCGCAGCGCAGAACCCTTTATCTCGTGCGTGCCCTTATCGGAGTTTACTATCATCTTCACTACCCTTTTAGACTTGGGGTTAATCTCAAGCGACCACGAGCGTATCTTGGCGCCTGCAGGGATCATCCGCGCGATCGTTGCGTAGAACTCCTGTTTAGAAACGAGCTTCTTCCATTCATAGTGCGGGGATTTGGAGCAGTAAGGCCTGCCGAACAGGGGCTTATCCTTGATGCTCTGCAGATACGAAACGGGCGAGGACCACACGTCTTCGGAGTTGGCGGTGCGACCTCCGCATGTGGAGTGGTAGCGGGCATCGATAAGCTGATCCCCTGCGAAAGCCACCAGCCCACGCGTCGCATCCACCGCCTGGGTACACCATCGGGTCTCTCTGGCCATACCGGAGTAGGCCTGGCTGCGGGAATCGGCGTAGATGTCGAATCCCTCTCTGCGGTGCCTCCCGAAGTGGGAGATGGCGTAGGAGCGCGCGCAGATCGCCTGTGCCTCAATAGCAGCCATGATGTCTGCAGAACCGGTGCCTATCTCGCGCGGCACCACCCCGTAAAGGTAGGCCTCGAGCGGCACCAGGTTGATGACGTTTAAGCCTGAGGAGGTTCCGGGCGTCACCGCCAGCCACCCGCGATAGGACGCTCCGTTGAGCTTGAGTAGGGTGCGCTCGTCAGGGGCGATCTTCAAGGGCAGGCTGGGATTGGTAAGATGCTGGGAGCCGTTAAGGGTCACACTCAGACCTGCTGTAGGTGAGATATCCCATCGCCCCGGCCTAAGAACAGGCATAGAGCCAGAGGCTGAGGATAACGTGTGGTTGCCGTTGGCCTCTATAGTGACGGATGGAACGTTCTCCGCAACCAGCACCTTTATCACCGGCTCCTCGCTCCAGCGTTCGATCCCGTAGCGGCTGACGCATCCGGCAAAGGCGAAAATGGCTAAAGGAACAAGGATAAGGCTACGATGTCTCTTCAATATGAACCTCCGCGTTGGTGTAGAGACAGATCTCTGAAGAGATGCGGATCGAGGTCTCAACGATCTCCCGCGCCGAGAGCTTTGAGTGTCTGGCCAGGGCACGGGCAGCGGCAAGCGCATAAGGAGCGCCAGAGCCGATGGCTACGATGGCGTCATCAGGCTCGATGATGTCGCCCGAACCGGAGACCAAAAAGGCGTGCTCAGGATCGAGGATGGCCATGAACGCCTCAAGCCTGCGCAGGGCGCGATCCATCCGCCACTCCTTGGCAAGCTCGATAACCGCCCGGGTGATGTTGGAAGGGTGCTCGTTCACCTTTGTCTCGAACTTCTCGTAAAGGGTCAGGGCGTCGGCGGTAGAGCCGGCAAATCCGATAAGTATGTGATCGCCTATCCTGCGAATCTTTCGGGCGGTGTGCTTCATAACCGTCTCGCCCAGGGTAACCTGGCCGTCCGCACCGATGACGGCAACTTTCTTTTTGCTGTCCAACATACCGAGGACGGTAGTGGAACGAATCTTAGATGTCATCACTCCTCCTTAAAGGATTACTCATTTCAAAATTCAAAATGCAAATATCAAATTGCAAAATTATACCTTTTGTTTGGCGGTTACGATTGACTTGGCAATGATCTTAGTCAGTTCTTGTGCCTCATCTATTAATGAATTGCAATCTCCCTCCGAAGCAAGCTCGGCTTTCCTTGTCAGCCTTAGCCAATAGAGAGATTCACGCAGCTCCTTCAAAACTACTTGAAGTTTGTGCACAAAATCCTTCCTGCTCTCCGCGCCACAAGTCTCTTCATAATTGGCACCTGCCGATGTCGCCGATCGAATTAATTGTCCCGCTATATGTCGTCCGACCGCTATCTTTTCGATCTTCGTAGTCAACTTAATCACCGCAACCGCAAAATCTAGCAACCTTTCCGACAGCTCGCTTCGTATGTTTTTCATCCTTCTCGTCTCATTTTGCATTTTGCACTTTGCAATTTGAATTTTGCATTATTCATAATCATTCGTCGGTTCCTGCTCTTGGATGCGCCTTTTTGTATATCTCCTTCAGCCTCTTGATCTCAACGTGGGTATAGATCTGGGTGGTGGCGAGCGAGGCGTGGCCCAGGAGTTCCTGCACCGCGCGAAGGTCTGCCCCTCGCTCCAGAAGATGGGTGGCGAAGCTGTGCCGCAGGGCGTGCGGCTTGACCGCAGGGGCGTCGGGGAGCTGCGCGAGGTAGTAGTTTACGATACGGCGCAGGTCGCGTACCCCCATGCGCCCTCCGGTGCGCTCGTTGATGAAAAGTGGTCCTGAGTTGCGATCTGCGATGTACGCCTTGAGCACATCTGCAGCGCGTGAACTCAAGGGAAGGATGCGCTCCTTCTTACCCTTGCCGAACACCTTGATCTCACCCTTTGAGAAGTTGATATCTCCAATGTTGAGTCCTGCAAGCTCTGAGATCCGCAGCCCCTCATCGTATAAAAGTTCGACGATCGCTCGGTCGCGCAGGAGGTTAAAGTTGCCTTCTAGCACTTCCTCAATCTGAGATTGAGTGAATACCTCTGGTAGCCTTCGAGAGAGCTTCGGCCCCTTGACCAGTCGCGCCGGGTTGCGCGCCAACCGCTCCTCACGACACAGGAACTTGAATAGACTCTTGGTAGAAGAGAGCCTGCGCTGGGTGGTGCGTTTCGAGTAGCCGAATCTTATCTGCACCGCTACAAACGCACGCACATCTGAGCGATCGGTATCCAAAAGATCCTTCTTCCCTTGATAAAGGGAAAGGAATTCAATGAACGCTGCAAGATCAGAACGGTAAGCCCGCAGGGTGTGCTCTGATGCGCGGCGCTCATCGCGCAGATAGGCAAGGAATTCCTCAACGTCTGGAGGTAGAGGAGGGGGTTCTCGTTTAGGCTTTGGAGTCATCTTCAGACTTCCTCTTTTTTGCTGTCTTTGCCTTCATCTTTTCAGGATTGCATCTCACACAGAAAGCACCAGCGGGGGCGGCAACCATATGAGCGTCGCAGGCAGGACAGCGCTCATCGCTCAAGGGGTAAGGAGAGGTGAAGGTGCACGCATCGTTGGAGCATTTGTAGAACTTGCCGAGCTTGCCGCGCAGCTCAAGCACCTCACCACCACACAATGGACATGGATGGCCAAGCACGTAGGGCATTGTGGTTTTGCATTCAGGGTAGCGGGAGCATGCCAGGAATCTACCGAAGCGCCCGACCTTGACCACCATCGCAGCACCGCATTCAGGGCAGCGCTTCTCGATCTCCTGAGGTTCAGCATCACCGATTGGCCTGGTGTAGCGGCAGGTGGGGAATCCTGAACAGGCCAGGAACTTGCCGAACCTGCCCCACTTCTCAACCAATGGCTTCCCGCACTTGGGACAGGTCTCCCCGGTCTCCTTAACCATCTCCTGTTTGATTTCAGGTATCTCCGCCTCCACCTTCTCAAGCGCCGCACTGAAAGGCTTCCAGAAATCACTAAGTGCTCTCTGCCAGTCAAGCTTGCCCTCGGCTATCTGGTCAAGCTCTGCCTCCATACGCCGGGTGAACTTCACGTTAAACAGATCCGCAAAACGAGGAACCAGAATGTCATTGACCACTCTCCCCAACTCGGTTGGCATAAGCGGGGCTGAGCGTTTGCGGGCCTCGCGTCTGGTATAGTGACGTTCGGCAAGTGTGTCGACGATGCTGGCGTAGGTTGACGGTCTGCCGATACCGTATCTTTCCAATCTCCTGATCAGGGACGCCTGTGTATAACGCTGGGGCGGCTGGGTCTCTTTTCGCTCTATCATAAGTTTTACAAGTCGCACCCCATCAGTCTTTGCAAGCTCGGGCAGCAGGAAATCGGTCTCACGCTTCTCACGGGAATAGACCTTCTCGTATCCCTCAAAGATGCGTTTGAGTGAACGTGCCCTGAAGAGGTAACCTTCATGTTCGATCCCCACCGTCCTCTGATCGTAGACCGAATCGGCCATCTGGGATGCCAGGTAGCGTCTGTAGATGAGGCCATAGAGATGCTTCGAGTCACGGTCCAGGTGTGGGGCCACGAAATCCGGGCTGCGGGCAAGCAATGTGGGACGAATGGCCTCGTGCGCCGCCTGCGCACCCTTACGGTCACGATATGCACGCGGCTTTGAGTACTCCTCACCCATGGTCTGGACGATGAAGTTCTCGGTTGAGGCAATGAACTCATGTGCAATGCGCAGGCTGTCGGTTCGCATGTAGGTTATGAGACCTACCGTAGTCTCCTCTAGGGTTACACCCTCATATAGCCCCTGGGCCAGACGCATCGTTCGCTTGGGGGCAAAATGCAGAGCCGAGGCTGCCTCCTGCTGTAAGGTGGAGGTCTTAAAAGGCGGGGACGGAGTGAATGACTTGGGGCCGCGTTCAAACTTGGCAACCTGTGCATCAATCCCGGCTCGAAGGATTGTCTTGGCTTTCCTCATCTGGCCTTCGTCCAGTCGCTCGGCCTTTTTGTCTTTGATCTTTACCAGCTCTGCCTCGAAGCGCTCACCCCTGGCCTCGAAGAGACCCTTGATGACCCAGTAGGTCTCCGGCTTGAAGCCCTCTATCTCCGCCTCGCGTTCGCACAGGATTCTAAGAGCCACGCTCTGGACGCGCCCTGCAGAAAGACCACTCCGCACCAGCTTCCATAAAAGGGGAGAGACCTTGTATCCTACCAATCTATCCAGCACCCGGCGTGTACGGTGGGCATCGACAAGAAGGTGATCTATCTGGCCCGGATTGGCTAATGCCTCGGCTATCCCTCTTTTGGTTATCTCGTAGAACCGGATGCGGGCTACGTGCTCATTCCCAATCTCCTCTGCCAGATGCTGCGCAATCGCCTCTCCCTCCCGGTCAGGGTCAGGTGCCAAAAGAACCCGCTCTGCCTTCTTGGCCGCATCCTGGATGAGCTTGATATCCTTGGCCTTGCCCCGGATCTTTATGTACTCAGGGATAAACTTGCCATCCTCGATCTTCACCCCCAGCCTTGACTTTGGCAGATCCTTGATGTGCCCCTTGCTGGAGATAACCCTGGTCTTAGGACCCAGAAGCTTCTTTATTGTGCGTGCCTTGGTCGGCGACTCAACTATTATGAGATCCTTCATACTCCTCCAAGAAGTCTACTACGTTCTGCATATCTTCCGGCAGATCGGTTTCAAAAACCATCTGGCTGCCTGTAGCCGGATGCGTAAACCCCAGCATCTTTGCGTGAAGCGCCTGTCTATCTATACGTTCAAGCGAGCCCTTGAGCACCTCGGCCTCGGTTCGAGATGCAGGTTTAATCTGCTCCCGGCCGCCGTACTCCGCATCGCCAAGCACCGGATGCCCGTAGTGCCGCAGGTGAACCCGTATCTGATGCGTACGACCGGTCACAAGCCAGAGCCGAAGGTATGAGACGCATCCGGCATAAACCCGCTCGAGCTTGAACCGGGTGGCTGCCTCGCGCGAGGAGATAGGCGTTACCGTCATGCGCTTGCGGTCGAGGGTTGAGCGCCCGATGGGGGCAGCAATCTCACCCTCTTGCAATTCAAATCGTCCCCAGGCAAGAGCTGCATACTCCTTGCGCATCGAGCGCGCCCCGGTCTGCTTGGTCAGATCGCGAAGTGCTGTGTGGGTTTTGGCAAACAGAATAAGGCCAGTTGTGTCTTTGTCAAGTCTGTGGACAACTCCGGGCCGCACTTCACCCTTCTCACCTCTTGGTAAGTCACCGCAGTGCGCAAGTAAGGCGTTTATCAAGGTACCTGACGAATGTCCACGTGCCGGATGCACAACCATGTTCCGAGGTTTGTTTAAAAGGATTATGTGATCATCCTCGTACACGACGTTTAAAGGAATCTCCTGAGGCTGCAGTGCCGCGTCTCGATCGGGGAGCACGAGCATCGCGTAAACCTCGTCACCGGAGGCAAGCTTCTGGGAAGGCTTGGCCCGCTGCCCGTTCACCAGGATCTTACCCTCTTTGATGAGCTTTGCGGTCATGGAGCGCGAAAGACCGATGCCGGAGGTGATGAGGTAACGATCAAGCCTGGAACCTGCCATCTTCCGGGAAACCGTTCGCTTGAACTCTCGCTCTACAAAGGGCATGCTTTACACCTGGGATGATTCTAACGCTAAGGTTGTTTCCAATTAACGATACCCCATCCCTTTAAGATGTGTTACGGGGTGTGTTACGGGCACGAAGTGAGCGTTTCATGTGTTTGACGATTTCTGCGATCTTCGCCTTACCCAACGAGATGATTTCGGAGAGCTGCTCGTCGGATATCGGTTCGCGCTCGGCGGTGAGCTGCAGTTCTATAAGTTTCCCATCTTCCGTTCCTACGATGCTTGCATCCACCTGGGCCTTGGAGTCCTCCTCGTAACAGAGATCGGCAATAACCTGGCCCTCCACGATACCTGCACTCACCGCGGCCACAAATCTTCGCAGGGGCAAACGTTTGAGGATTCCTTCGCTGTGGAGTCTCTCACATGCCTGATACAGGGCGCAGAACCCGGCGCATATCGCAAGGGTCCTGGTTCCGCCGTCCGCCTGAAGAACGTCCGTGTCAACGATGAGGGTATTCTCTTCCAATCTTTGAAGATCGAACCCCATCCTTAAGGAACGACCTATGAGCCTTGAAATCTCTTGACTGCGGGCAGAAGGTCTGCCTCTACGTGCCTCGCGCTGGTTGCGCTCCGGGGTTGCGGCGGGGAGCATGCCGTACTCCGCGGTGATCCATCCCTGTCCTTGCCCCTCAAGCCAGGTAGGCACGCGCGGCTCAAGCGATACGGCTGCAAGCACCCTTGTTTCCCCTGCCTGGGCAAGACACGAACCTGGGGCGAACTTAAGATACCCTAACTGGAATGAAAGCGGTCGGAGTTCTTGAGGCTTGCGGCCGTCAACCCTCATGGTTCACACTAACCCGAATAACATCGTGCATCGGCTCGCCCAAAAAGCGCTCACCGATCGAGCGGAAGTTGGGGGAAAGGTCGGTAAGGTAGAAGCGGCATGAGCCGTGATGGGACGTATCGCGAAGCAGGTTCATCTTCTTCAGAACCTCGTGTGCGGCCTGCGCGGTCTCATCTCCAGAATCAACCAGCTTCACCTTGTGCTCAAAGAATCTGTCAAGCGCAGGCGCAAGCAAGGGATAATGGGTGCAGCCCAGGAGCAGGGTGTCTATCTTATCATCTCTCAAGGAGGTAAGATACTCGGCGATGACCTGGTGTGTTACGTTCTTATCCACCCAGTCCTCCTCTACCAGGGGAACGAAGAGTGGTGTTGACTTGGCTATAACCCGTGCGTTGGGGTCTGCGGCAAGGATAGCACGTTCGTATTCTCCGGCAGAGATGGTGGCAGGCGTGCCTATCACACCTATACGGCGATTCTTAGAGGCCTTCGTAGCTGCCCGCGCCCCAGGCTCTATCACGCCGATGATGGGAAGCTTGAAGTCCTTCTTGAGGAATGGCAAGGCCGCAGAGGTCGCCGAATGACAGGCAACGATCACCATCTTAACCTGACGTTCAATGAGGAACTCGGTATCCTCGTGTGCGAAGCGGCGGATAGTCTCGGCAGATTTGGTTCCATAAGGCAAGCGGGCAGTATCGCCAAGGTAGACGATCTCCTCTGATGGGAGAAGCTCGGCAAGCGAACGCACCACGGTAAGCCCGCCTATACCTGAATCAAATACACCTATGGGTTGATCCGCGTTTAATTTACTCATAATCCGTTTTCATTATGCCTCTATCAGGCCAATTTTACGAGTTTCTCGATTCGACGCAACCTTTCCCAAAATGGTGGTGTTACGGGTTACGGGTTACGGGTTGACGCAATCAGACACCCCTTTGGCAATGCCTTCGGCTATCCTCTGGCGATAGGAGGACTGGCGAATCTTCGCCTCCTCTGTCGCGTTGGTCAAAAACCCGCCCTCGACGAGCACGGCAGGCATCGAGCAGCCCTTGAGCACGTAGAAGCCGGCCTGGTTAAGACCACGATTCGCAAAGCCGGTCTTGGCCGCTGACGCGTCCTGTATGTATCCGGCAAGCTCCTCGGACTCCCTCTGAAACCTGTTGGTAAGAAGGGCGGCGATGATGTCGTTGAGCACCGCATCTGGATTGTAGGCCTTCTCACCGATGTCGTACTTGAGCGATGCGTTCTCGCGCAGGGCCACATTCTTTGCATACTCAAGCCGATGCATTCCCAAAAAGTAGGTCTCGAACCCTGAAGGTGAGGAGGAGTTGTTGGCGTTGAAGTGGATGCTTATGAACAAATCAGCCTTTTTTTGGTTGGCGAACTTTGTGCGGTCGGCAAGTGGAACATACTTATCTGTGGTGCGCGTCATGTAAACGGTGTGCCCTTGAGCCTGGAGAAGCTTCTTTAACCGCAGAGATGTGTCCAGGGTCAAGACCTTTTCCTTGGTGCCCTTACGGCCTATAGCCCCCGGGTCCTTTCCTCCGTGTCCCGGGTCTATCACTATCACCAGCTTGCGCTTTGCCACAGGTTGCGTAACCACCGCCTTGCTCGTAAACGTAACCTGGACCCCGTTGGGGATACCCTTGGAGGCAATCGTGACCTCCTTGGAGAATTTCAGATCGATAGTCGTTTTGTTATTTTGGTTCTTAAGGGTTACAGAACTCACCAGACCTGTAGGACTTATCTCATTTACATTGGAGCTGGCACCGACCTTGAGGGTCACCGAGGTTGCGGAGCGCTCGATAACCTCGCAGGCGATGCCGCCTGAGGCCAGAATCCGGATGGTGGTCGGATCAGAGCCGGAAAGGATTATCTTTTCTATCTTTATATCTTCCGAGGGCTTAAGCTGCGATGGGGAGATGCTGAAGATGCGATCAAGCATCTCAACCGGTATGTAGAGGTTTACCCCGTCCCAGCCGATAGGCTCAGGCAGATGGATGCCTGCCTGGTTATCTATAACCACCGTGCGGTTTGAAGCGGTAAAGACGTACGTGTGACCGGCATAAACCAGCACCCCCTTCTTCTTTGCCGCAACCCAGGCATGCCTGGAACCTGTCTTAGCTGCAAACTCGGCTAAGGTAACCGACTCCCTGCCGTCGTAAGTGACGGTATTCATTGTCTTGCCCGCAAAGGTGACTGTGCCCGCCTCAAGAACAAACAAGACGAGCAGGGAGAGCACAAGCACGCGTCTCACAGCCCAATCCTCCTTACTTCGCGCTCCATGGCGCGGCGCTTAAGCGTCTCGCGCTTGTCAATTCTCTGCTTGCCCCGGCAGACGCCTATCAAAAGCTTGGCAATCCCGCGGTCGCTGAAGTAGAGCCTGAGGGGAATTAGCGTGTAGCCTCTGCGCTGGGTCTTGCCGTAGAGCTTCTTTAACTCATGGCTATGCAGAAGAAGCTTGCGCTTGCGCAGTGGTTCGGGGACGTCGAACGTTGCCTTTCTGTACGCTGCGATGTGCATTCCCACGATGTATGCTTCGCCTTCCTGGATTATGCAGTATGCCTCCTTAATCGATGCCTGATGGTCACGCAGGGACTTGACCTCCGAGCCTACGAGCACAACCCCTGCTTCTAAGGTATCCTCTATGAAGTAGTCGTGCCGTGCCCGGCGGTTCTCAGCTATGACGTTCATGTAAAAGTGTAGTCTAGAAATGGGCTTCTGTCAACCCTTGCGGACTTTTGCGCTCCTCGATTTGGAAAATAAAGGGGTAAAATCGTGCCACGATTAAAGATAAACATGCTACAAACTCGTCAGGTTTACATTGCACTCGTCACGATTATGGGGTCCCCGCAAGAGCGCGAAGCGATCTTGTGGGGTAAAAAAAAAGCTGGTCAAAAGGTAGTCAAAAGCTGGACAAAAGATGGTCAGAAGTTGGACAAAATTAGAGTGATTTGGGAAGTTCTCTGGGTTTTTTGTCATTGCGAGGTTGCTCGGAGCAACCGAAGCAATCTATTACCTTCGGATTGGGTTGCGAGAAGGAAATGCTCCTTTGATTGAGATTGCTTCGACTTCTGGGGGAAGTCTCGCAATGACACCCCCTCTTTAATTCTCCCCCATCAAGGGGGAGGTAATTATATGCTCCTTTTTACCTAGCGGTAAAAAGATCGCAGTATAGAACTGTCCTAGGGGTCCCCGCGGCGTTACGTAGTAACGGCGTGGGGTAATAGTTCCCCCTCCCTTTGTGGACAGTGTGCCCCTTGGGGTGCTAACTTTACTGCACCCCATAGGGTAGGGGGATAAAGGGGGAGGGGAATTTTAGACTGACGTACTATCATCTGTCTCCTCCCCCTTGATGGGGAAGGTGTTTTTCACCCCACGCGTTTACTTCGCAGCCGCGCGGGGAGCCCGAGGATAAAATCCATAGCTTCTGCGATCTTTTGCCCGCAGGGCAAAAGGAGCAATAGAACTACTTGACAACCCCTCAAGTTTGGCCTATATTATAACATAAACCAGCCCTTTGGGGTCCCCTCGCGAAAGCGAAGCTTTCGTGCGGGGTAATGAAAGGAGGAAATCATGAAGAGGTTTTCCCTAATCCTTATCCTGGCGAGTGTGGCGCTTGCAGTGATACCCACACAACTGGTCGCTGGCTGGTGGAGGACGTATGGAGGGGCAGAAAATGACGTAGGAAGATGCGTCAGGCAGACCCCTGATGGTGGCTACATAGTCCTTGGGCACACCTACTCTTTTCAAGGAGGCCCTATGTGGCTACTAAAGCTGGACCCCAACGGTGATACAGTTTGGACTAGACTCTATAACGGTAGCGCCGAGAATATCTACCTGACCAGCGACGGGGGATATCTCATAGCGGGCGGGAAAAACGACAATCTCTGGTTGTTAAAGCTAAAAGAAAATGGGGACACTTCGTGGACTCGCACGTACGGAAAAGATAGTTTGTTGGATTATGGTATTGCTGCATTCGAGACTGAAGATGGCGGATATATGCTTTTCGGAAGGACAGAATCCTTTGCAACGAATGAATGGGACGAAGATGTTTGGATGTTGAGGACGGATGCCAAGGGAGATACTTTATGGACTAAGATCTACGGGGGAGAAGAAGATGACATACTTCGTTGTGTTCACCCCACTCACCAAAAAGGAAAAGGCTACATAATGCTCGTTACGGCATATTCTTATATGGGTGATCAATTGGTTAAAGTCGACACGGCAGGCGAAGTACAATCTGAAGGTGAAGTATGGGTAGGTCTGCACACAGTATATATGAATGATGTTGTAAACGGCTATCTCGTCACATGTTGGGTTCATCCTAGTGGTGGGGAGTATAATATTTCCGATATCTATTTAGCCAAAACGGAATTTGGAAGCCTGGAACTTTATGAATGGGATGTATCTTGGGGGTCGGAATACTACGACTTAGGATATTACGTTGCACTCACTAACGATTTTAGTTGTGTTGTCACCGGAGTATGGGGAGAAAATGGTCCTTCAGAAGGGGATCTTTTCCTGGCCAAAAGAGATCTTTGGGATGGCTGGGGGGTCTGGCAACGTATATATGGGGGTGACTCCTCCGAGTGGGGCAATTTCGTAGAACAAACAAGTGACGAAGGCTACATTGTGGTAGGGGGAACAGAATCATTCGGAGCAGGGGGAAGTGATATCTATATACTCAAAACTGACTCGTTAGGTTATGTCGGAGTAGAAGAGGAATCGGTTGCGGATAGGTGTGTTACGGACTGGGATGCTACTCCCATCGGCCGCGAGATTATGCTGATGTATAAGGATAGGCCGGAAGGTTTCCACGCCGCTGTTTTCGACGAGTCGGGTCAAAAGGTTGACGAGTTGCACTCAACCCTGCACTCTGGCAGCGTGATGTGGGGTGAGGGGCACTCACCGGGTGTCTACTTCATTATGCCCACAGACGGGGAGTTGTCTAAACAGAAGGTGATCCTGATTCGATAGACTAAAATGTGGCGCAGACTCTCCAGTCTGCGCGTTTATTCTCTCCATCAGAACAGGCTGGAGAGCCTGTTCCACAGTCTAAGAACCCGTTGACAGTGCTTGACATGCATGTCACTGCTTCCTATACTCCGAGTGTGAAAAACTTCCCTCGTAAAGTAATCACCCTCCTCTCTTATCCCCTACCCGACTGCCCCAGACGGTGGGATTAACAGGGCACGCTGTCCCGTTGAGGGAGGGGAAGATCAGAACTGAGCCAATCAAAGGTTGACTATCGTATTGTATCTCCTCCTTGACCGGGGACGAAGTGCCCCCGTCGGGTAGAATTAAAGAGGGGGTGACTCCCCCTCCTTGGTGGAGGGGATCGACGTTTACGTCGGGGGGAGGGGGAAAATATCCACCCCCACCCTACCCTCCCCCGTAAAGGGGGAGGTGAGTAACTGGTACTTGGTAGGATAAAAGAATACCCCTCCCTTGACGGGAGGGGATAAAGGGGAGGGTGATACCCTCCGGCCGTTTCAGGAAGGAAATAACGGTTGACACCCGCGTCTGCCTACCTATACTGCGCATGTGGATAGGTTCCCAAAGATAGCGCTGTGCCAGATCAACCCGACGGTGGGCGATCTACGCGGCAACGCGGCAAAGATAGTCGAATGGATCAAAAATGCCGAGGGACAAGAGGCTGAGTTAATAGTCTTCCCTGAGCTTGTCCTTACCGGCTACCCGCCAAAAGATTTATTGCTCAAGACCCGCTTCCTTGAAGAACAGCGCCAGAGGCTTACCGAGATCGCTAAGATCACAGGTGATACTCCGGTCATCGTGGGCTGCGTGGATTTTACGCCTCGTAAGGAGGTGCGAGGCCAGAACCTATACGACCTTTCGGCTCGAATAAGTGAGGGAAGAAGACTTTACAATGCCGCGGCAGTCCTTCGAGATGGCAAGGTTGAACGCTTCATTCATAAGAAATACCTACCTAATTATGACGTATTCGACGAAAAAAGGTACTTTGAAAGTCAATTCTGGCGCCAGAATCCTGTAATCGCCCTAAGGAACGGAACCAATGTGATGATTACTATTTGCGAGGATATCTGGGTCGATAGAATTCTGAGTAAAATAAATTGGGCGAAATCGGACAAAGGTGCCGATCTCTTAGTAAACATCTCCGCCTCGCCCTTCTACGCCCGCAAGTTTCAAGCCAGGCTGGACTTATTGTCAACCAGAGCAAAGGAAGCCGGTCTGCCCCTTATCTACGTCAACATGATCGGCGGCCAGGACGATTTGATCTTCGACGGTCGTAGCCTGGTGGTGGATGCAGGTGGCAGGATTGTAGGATTGGCCAAGGGATTTAAGGAGGATTTGTTTGTATACAATGGTGAGGATAAGGAAGTTAAACCTGAGATTGAGGAGGTGGGTGAAATCTGGCACGCGTTAACCCTGGGCCTGGGCGACTACGCTCATAAGAACAGCTTTTCAAAGGCTGTTCTCGGCGTCTCAGGGGGTATCGACTCGGCCCTAGTCGCCGCCTTAGCATCCGAGGCATTGGGGCCGGAGAACGTTCTGGGTCTGGTCATGCCCTCCAGCTACACCTCAAAACAGAGTCTCAAGGATGCTTTACTCCTATGCAACAACCTGGGCATCAAGACCGAACCCATATCCATAGACCCCCTGTTCGAGACCTATCTTGCCACCCTGAAGGACCACTTCGCGGGCCAGGAACCCGACAACACCGAGCAGAACATCCAGGCGCGCATAAGGGGCAACCTTCTGATGGCATTTTCCAACAAGTTCGGGTATCTGGTGCTGGCCACCGGCAACAAGTCTGAGCTTGCCGTGGGTTACGCAACTTTATATGGCGACATGTCAGGCGGTTTGGCTCCCATAGGTGACGTGCCCAAAACCACAGTCTATGCGCTTGCCCGCTGGCTCAACGAGCGTGAGCAGACCGACCAGATCCCCATCGGTATCCTGGAGCGCGCCCCATCTGCAGAGCTTGCGCCTGATCAAAAGGATGCCGACGACCTGCCGCCCTACGAGCTGCTGGATCGGGTGCTTGAGCTTTATATTGAAGAGAACCTATCCTCCAAGGAGATTATAGCTAAGGGATTCGATGAGGGACTGGTGCGCTCGATTATCAGCCGGATTGACCATTCCGAGCACAAACGTCGCCAGGCCGCACCGGTATTGAAAATCACTCCAAGAGCATTCGGTTTTGGCAGAAGAATGCCGATAACGAATAGGTACGAGGGGTAGTAGGTAATGATTAAAAGCTCTTCCAAAAAGGAGGAAGGCAATGAAATTAGAATTGGCTCTTGAGGATGTTTCCCTTCCAGAGGGCATTCCAGTCGAAAGCCGTGAAGAATATCTCAAAAACAATAAAGTCCTCATAGTATACTGTTGGTTAGAACCAACCGATTGGTCAACAATCAAGTATGAAACACAACAAAGAATCCTAGCTAGATTAAGTCTAGGTAATCAAACGCCCTATGAAACAGGATTTACAATGCAGGCCTTTCCAGCCCCGATCTACAGACTACTCGAAAACTATCTAAATGAAGAAAACTTAGGATTTATCTATGGTGTAAAGGAATGGAAAATGGCTCCAATCTCAAGATTCAAGCTAGTAAGTATAGAAGAAAATACTCTGATTGGCAAATGCGTTCTTCCTCTATCCATACGAGAAGACTTAGATTTTGACTGGAAAACACTTAAAGAGGGTATCGAAACGAGAATCAATAATTCTCTCGATGAAATTCGAGAAGGTGTAGTGAACTACGTAAGCACTTGTGACCACTTTAGTGATCTCTTCAGGAATGGTTGACCACCTATTTATAACAATACTTTTGAGCCACACCTTATAGGTTGACCTTTCCCTAACCTCCCCTATACTTACCCCCGCATGAAGAAGACCCGACCGGGTGAGGTGATAATCCTTGCCTCAGGTGCCATGGTTCTTGCCGCACTAGTCGCTTTCGTGGTCTGGCAGTGGCCCCAGATTTCCCACCTTTTCTCAAACCCCACCGAGATCCGTTCTTACATTGCCTCGTTCGGCATCTGGGCACCGGTGATCTTCGTCGCCCTTTACGTCTTCCAGATCATCGTTGCCCCGATCCCTGGCACGCTCATGAACTTCGCAGGAGGGCTTATGTTCGGCTGGGGAGGCGGGGTAGGGCTTTCCTGGATCTCCTGCGTGATAGGTGCCGCGATCTCCATCTCCATCATGAGGGCGTTTGGCCGCTCGCTCATGCGCATCTTCATCTCCGAGGAGAAGCTGGATAGGTTCGATAAATATGTCAGGACACGAGGATGGGCATATCTGTTCCTCCTCTACATCGTCCCCAACCCACTTGGCGACACGGTAAACTACATGTCCGCGCTTTCGGATATCAAGCTGTGGAAGCTTCTTCTGATGGTTGCTGTGGGCCGTATCCCCTCGCTCATCGTGGGTAGCTGGCTGGGCAAGCAGTCAATCCACTTCTCAACCATCCACTGGATAATTCTGGCTGCGGGGTTTGTAGGACTCCTGGTAGGTGTTTACCTTATCCACAAGCCACTTGAGAACCTGGCGATGAAGCTATCGGCAAAGCTCTTGCCGCCACAAATCAACCCCAAGCGTTCGCCACGTGACCGCGCGTGGATGCCGAAATAAATCCCAACCAACCTTTGTGGTGCAGGCTCTCCAGCCTGCGCAAAACAGCGATCTTTATCCTTTCGGATCGCAAGCGTCGTCCGTAGGACGAAGGGAGCATTGAGTCTCCTCCTCCTTGATAGGGGAGGTGGCCGATCCAATGGATCGGACGGAGGAGGTGTTACTTCTTTTCCCCTCCCCCTTTATCCCCCTACCCTATGGGGCGCAGTAAAATTGGCGCCCCAAGGGGCACGCTGTCCACACAGGGAGGGGGAACTATTATCTCGAATAAGCAAACATTCCTAAATTCCCATTGCGAACTTTTCTGTGAAGGAGAAAAGGAGCATAAATCCGCAGATTGGAACTCCTTTCAGTCGTTCTCCTTCGGAACGCAGATCCGTAGGGGCACGGCACGCCGTGCCCTCTTTTTATCCGCAGATTACACAGATTTAATTGATCTTACAACTCAGAAGTTCTACTCTCGTAATATTTAATCAGCGTAATCTGCGCAATCTGCGGTTTGAATGTATTTTCTTGACAACCCTCACAACCGCCTTATGCTTCTGGTATGGATTACCGTAAGGCAGGCGTGGATATCGCGACGCTGGATAGGATCAAGAAGAGGATGTCGAGAGCGGTGAAGCGAACGTTCACCGAGAACGTGGTTACCGAGTTCGGGCACTTCGGCGGAGGGTTTCGCCTGAAGGGGTATCGCAAGCCGGTGCTTGTGGCATCGACCGACAACATCGGCACCAAGGCCAAGGTCGCGAGACTGGCAGGCATCTACAATACAATTGGCGCGGATATGGTCAATCACTCGTCCAACGACATCATGTGCACTGGTGCTACACCTCTCTTCATACTGGACTATCTAGCGTTCACCAAGCTTGATGCAGACTACATCGCACAGATCGTAGAAGGATTTGCCAAGGCATGTAAGAAGGAGAAGGTGGTCCTCATCGGCGGCGAGACCGCCCAGCTTCCTGGTGTTCACAAACCTGGGGACTTCGACTTGTCGGCTACCGTGGTCGGGGTTATCGAAGAAGGTAAATTGATCGACGGTAGCTCCATCAAACCTGGTGATGTGGTCATAGGGCTGCGATCAACCGGTCTTCATACCAACGGCTACAGCCTGGCAAGGAAGGTGCTTCTTGAGGGCAACGCCCCCTTCCCTCTGGACGCTCTGGTCCCGGGGACCAAAAAGACGGTGGGCCAGGCGCTTCTGGCCGTGCACAAATCCTATCGGAAAGAGGTTGAGGGGGTGAAGCCGCTTCTTAAGGGCATCGCCCACATCACCGGCGGCGGGTTCCGCGGCAACATCTCCCGAATCCTGCCGGATGATCTCGACTGCGTGATCGAGCGCAAGAGCTGGAAGGTTCCTGCTGTCTTTAAACTTATCCAGGAGCGCGGCAATGTGACCGATACCGAGGCCTACCGGGTGTTCAACATGGGGATAGGGATGGTGCTGTTCGTAAGGTCGAAGGACGCTGAGGGGGTACGCGAGAAGACACGTGGTATCCTCATCGGCAGGATAGTGAAAGGCAAAGGCAAAGTACATCCAGCATGAACAATCAGCTTCAAAGGCTCACGAGACTCGCCGAAATCCTGGGACGCGATCGTCGTTACAAGCTTGAGGCTTATCTCTTCGTAATCGAGGCATTGCACCATGAGCTGAAACGTCTGGGGGTGGACTCTCCAGACAAACGGCGTCACCTCACGGCCAGAGAACTTCTTGAAGGGATCAGGACGCTGGGCTGGGAGCGATACGGCCGACTGGCAAAACAGGTATTCGAGAGCTGGGGGGTTCGCTCTACTCGAGACTTCGGGGAGATAGTGTTTAACCTTATCGAGGCCGGGGAGTTTACCAAGACCGACGAGGACCGCAAGGAAGATTTTGTGGGCGTCTTCGACTTCGACCGCGATCTGGTTAACGCCTATCCTCTAGGCGATGCATCAAAAGATTGACGCCGGTTTGAAGTTCTTGCCACCACAAAAAACCGGCTGAGGTTGATTCAGGGATGCACGCGAGAATAGAGGCGGAGTTCACAGGACGCGGCCCGATCCTCACCAACCTCCCCAGATATGAAAAGCGCGGTGGACAGCTGGAAATGGCATTAGCGGTGGCGGACGCGCTTACCTCAGAAACCAACCTGATGGTTGAGGCGGGCACCGGCATCGGCAAAAGCTTTGCCTATCTTGTGCCCTTGATCTACTGGACCCTCAAGGAAGGGCGCAAGGCGGTCGTCGCCACCGGAACCAAGGTTCTGCAGAACCAGCTTGTCGCAAAAGACCTGCCCTTCCTTGCAGATCACAGCGATATACCGTTTAAGTTCGAGGTCCTCTATGGTCAGGAGAATTTTTTCTGCCGCCGCAGGGCCGGGATGGTCGCTCAGTACGGTCTTTTTGACGATCCGGACCAGGCCTCAGAGCTTGAGCGGATTGCAACCTGGGCCAGTCAAGAAAGCGGTGTCTTCGAAGACTACCAAGAACCCATCTCCCACGGACTCAAGGGACAGATAAGCCGTCGCTCCGAGGCCTGCCTTCGCCGCAACTGCACCTACTACGTCGAGTGCCCTTACTACCGCAAGCGCCGGGCAGCCGAGCAGGCCGACATCATCGTGATCAACCACCACCTGTTCTTTGCCCATCTTGAGTCGGCGGGCAAGCTTCTGCCAGAGTTCGGTGCCACTGTATTCGACGAGGCGCAACGCCTTGAGCAGATAGCCGCCTCCTACTTCGGGGTACGCTTGACCTCGATCGGGCTTTCATTGCTTTGCTCCCGTATCTACAATCCCCGCCGCGGCTCGGGGATAGCCCCCAAGCTACCCGGCTTCCCCGCACTCAAACCCAAACTGCGGGCGCTCATCGAGGAGACCCGCTTGGCGGCTGACAACTTCTTTATGAACATAGCAGGTCTGCTCAAACCCTACGAGTACAAGAAGCGCATCCGGGTTCCGGAGTGCGTACCCAACGATCTTGAGCAGCCACTTGACGATCTTTCCGGGTTCTGCTTCGAGAAGGCCAAGGACACCGACGATGAGAATCTGTCTTTTGAACTGATTTCCTTGGGTGATCGGATATCGGTGGCTAAGGGCGCGGTGGTCAGTTTTCTGGACATGGCGGATGCGAACTCGGTATACTGGATAGAGGCAAGCGACCGTAACGACCGTGTTTCGATCCACTCGGCTTTGATTGACGTTTCTGAGATGATGCGCAACTCGGTGTGGAACCAGCCCTGGACCAACATCCTGACCTCGGCTACCCTGACCGTGGGCAAGCGGTTCGAGTTTACCTGCCAGAGGATAGGATTCAACGACAGGACATTGCTTCTTGGCTCGCCATTTGATTACGAGCAGAACGCCCTGACCTACGTAGGGCACGATCTGGTATCGCCCAAGCATGAAGCGTGGGCCGAGCGCATGCCGCAAAGGGTCGGCGAACTGCTCAAAGTAAGCGAAGGTAGAGCATTAGTCCTATTCACCAGCTACGCAACGCTAAACAAAACCGTAGAGGCTCTGGAAGAAGAGGTCTCCAAGAAGCACACCGTGCTGGTGCAAGGGCGGACTACCCGGAATGTGCTTCTCGATGAGTTCCGCTTCGACACCTCATCGGTCTTATTCGCCACCACCTCGTTCTGGGAGGGTGTGGATATCCCCGGCGAGTCGCTGGTACTTCTCGTGATCACGCGCCTTCCCTTCGAGGTTCCTGACGATCCGCGGGCTGAGGCGATCCTTGAAGGCTATCGCAGACAGGGAAAGGAGCCTTTTACCACCTACCAGCTGCCTTTGTCTGTCTTGAGGTTCAGGCAGGGCATCGGAAGATTGATCCGCCGCGACGACGACTACGGGGTGATAGCGGTGCTGGACTCGAGGATTGTGAAGAAAGCGTATGGAAGATTATTCTTAGATTCGATGCCACCTGCGCCGGTCGTTTTCAACCTCTTAGAAGTCCAGAGATTCTTCGAAGATCATTAAAATCGGGGTCCCCGCGCGATAGTAAAGCGACCGCGTGGGGCGTTAAATGTAGTGCGAACCTTCAGGTTCGCCAAGAAAGCAAGCGAGACTAAAGTCTCGCACTACATGCTAATCTGGAACAGGCAGGAGTGTCTGTTCTCTTAAATGTAATTGTATGGGCTGCTATTTGAAGTGCAGCAGTTTTCCAAAAGTCCGTTATCCTGTACCATATGCGGGCCGGTCTAAAGACCGGCCCCTACGAAATCCCCCAAATATCAAGGCCCGATGTATTTCTCGTAGTTGACATCACCTCCCTTCATTATATTATACCCCATGATTGATCCCAAGAAGATTCGCGAGAACCCTGATGAGATTCGCAAGCTTCTGGCACGCCGAAGGTGTCCGGTCTCGGTGGACGAAGTTCTGGCGGCAGACGAGGAGCGGAGAAAACTGCAGGCAGAACGTGATACGCTGAGGCACGATCTGAAAGAGGCGTCCGATGCCATCGGTCAGCTCAAGCGCGAGGGCAAAGATGCATCCGGGGTGATGACAAAAACCAAGAAGCTCTCTGCTAAGACCAAGGAGCTGGATGGTAAGCTCTCGGAGATCGAGGCACGCTTCGAAGAGTTACTCTGGCAGCTGCCCAACCTGCCCGATCCGGGCTCGCCGGATGAAGATACCGTACTAAGGACGTGGGGAGAAAAACCAGAATTCGACTTCCAACCCGCCGATCACGTAACCATCTGCGAGAGACTTGAGCTTTGCGACTTCCGCTACGCGGCATCTTACGCCGGTGCACGTTTTGCCGCCTATACAGGCGATGGCGCGCTCCTCCTGCGTGCGCTGGTAAACCTCTGCCTTGATCTGCACACCAGAGAACACGGTTACAAAGAGGTCTTCCCGCCGGTATTAGCCCGTGCTGAATCGGCAAACGCCGCCGGGCAGCTTTCCAAACTTGAGGATATGTACGCGCTCAAGGACGATCCACTTTATTTAATCCCAACCTCGGAGACAGCACTCATCAACCTGCATATGGGGCAAGAGATCAAGGAAGAAGACTTACCTCTTAAATACACCGCCTACACCTCCTGCTTCCGCCGCGAGGCAGGAACCTACGGCACCCAGACCAAAGGTCTCTTCCGCATACATCAGTTCGAGAAGGTGGAGCTTGTGCAGTTCGCGCATCCTGAGCACTGGCACCAGGCTTTCGATGAAATCCTTTCTAATGCTGAGAAGGTCCTTCAGCTTCTCGAGCTACCCTACAGGGTTAAGGCGCTCTCCCCAACCGAGGCCGCGTTCCAGGCATCACTCACCTACGACATCGACGTGTGGGCTGCAGGTGCCGAAGATTGGCTAGAGGTCTCCTCGATCTCCAATTGCGCCGACTTCCAGGCACGTCGCAACAAGACGCGGCTGAGGCTCGCAGACGGCAGCTTGATCCATCCACACATACTCAACGGTTCGGGCACCGCGTTCCCCAGGCTCATCATCGCAATCGTCGAGAACTACCAGCAAGCGGACGGCAGCATAAAAGTGCCTGACGCTCTGCGTCCCTACATGGACGGCAAGGAGCATCTGGGCAGATGAGTGACACCCTCTTCCCGGAGTTCTCTCAAGAGGACGAGCGCTACATGTGCATGGCTTTAGCTCTGGCAGAGAAGGGAAGGGGTCAGGTTTCGCCCAATCCCATGGTAGGTGCGGTAATCGTGAAGGAAGGTGAGGTGGTTGGCAAAGGCTATCATTCCCGCTACGGAGGGCCTCACGCCGAGGCTATCGCTATCGCCGACGCCGGGCTGCGGGCGGACGGCGCGACCCTTTATGTGAATCTCGAACCGTGCGTACACTTCGGGCGTACGCCTCCATGTGTGGAGAAGATATCCAAAGCCCGTATCCTGAGGGTAGTGATCGCCATAAAAGACCCGGACAGGCTGGTTAACGGCAAAGGCATAGAGTACCTGCGCCGCTCACACATTCATGTGGATGTAGGGCTTTTAGAAGACGAAGCTCGCGCGTTGAACCAGGCCTATTTCAAGCACCGCGAGACGGGCTTGCCCTTGATTATCCTTAAGCTCGCTACCACACTCGACGGGAAGCTAGCTACTTCTACAGGCGACTCCAGGTGGATCACAGACGAGGAGGCGCGGCGTTACTCGCATCAACTGAGGACCGAGTCCGACGCGGTGATGGTAGGCATTGGAACCGTTTTGGCCGACAACCCCCAGCTTACCGTGAGGCTAGTAACCGGGCGCAATCCCCTCAAGGTGATACTCGACACCAAGCTTAAGATGCCTGCCGATGCCAAGGTGTTCGATGAAGGCAAAACATTGATTTTCACATCACGCGAATCGCTTGCTCGAAGAGAAAGTTACGATGCGGCAAAGGTTTCGTTCGCAGCGGTCGACCTGACTGAAGATGGACGGCTGAATCTTAAAAAGGTGCTGAAAGAGCTGGGGAGAAGGCAGATCGCCCAGCTCCTGGTTGAAGGCGGCGGCATGCTTGCCTCCGAGCTGCTGCGTCAGGGCCTTGTGGATCGCTTCATCTGCTGCATCAACCTCTCGTTCCTCGGCAAAGGAATCGGCTACACCGACACCATTGAGTACTCCAACATCAACGAACGAATCTGTCTTAAAGACGTGAAGGTTTCCTGGCTGGGTAAAGATCTAAGACTCGAGGCGCGACCTTGTTTACCGGCATCATCGAGGAAGTAGGCACCCTTCGCAGGGTCACCAGTCGAGGAGATAACAAGATCCTTGAGATTGAAACGAGTTTGGAGCTGAGCGAGGGTGACAGCTTGGCGGTGAGCGGTGCGTGCCTGACTGTGATCAAGGTTGAACCAGGATTCCTGAAGGCAGAGGCGACAGGAGAAACGATCAAAAGGACGATACTCGGCGATCTGCACGCAGGCTCACGGATCAATCTGGAGAGGGCGCTGACATTGCAGAAGCCCTTGGGAGGCCATCTGGTGCAGGGGCACGTGGATGAGGTGGGTAAGGTTGCCGCGCTCAAGAAGACTCAAGACGCATGGCATATAGAGGTGGCGTTCTCACGCGAAGCGGATGGTCTGGTGGTTGATCAGGGCTCTGTTGCCATTGATGGTGTTAGCCTCACGGTGTTAAAAAAATTGCCTGGGCCAAAACTCACCGTTAACCTGATCCCAGAGACCCTGCGCAGAACCACCTTATCCGGGCTAAGGGTGGGCGATAAGGTGAACCTTGAGTTCGATATAATCGCCAAGTACGTGCGGGAACACACCCGCCCGTAACACCCGCCCGTAACACCCCTTAACCGCAGATTACGCCGATTTCGCCGATGGATCTGTTCTTTAATCCGTGTAATCTGCGAAATCTGTGGTTTATTCCTGCGGGAGCAAATCGCAAGGTAGATTCCTTTTATCCGCGGATTACGCCGATTTCGCCGATGGATATATTCTTTAATCCGTGTAATCTGCGAAATCTGTGGTTTATTCCTAAGCACTTGACACGTTAAGAACGCCCGTTATACTTGATTCCGGTTCTCTGGAGGCATCTGCGGACACGGGAACAAACGCACAAGCAACGCTAGTTGGAGCCTTAGCACAATGATACTAACTCCAATGAATAAGCCGGCACCCCCTTGACAAGCGACAGTTTTGCCCTATTCTTAGGCATACAGAGGAGGATATGAATGCCCAAAAAGGCCGATAAAGAACTGGAAAAGTTTAAGAAAGTCGTTGGTCTCCTGCGTCAGCTATACAAAGACGACGGGATGAAAATCCTTGTTCACCCTGACGGCGTTGATCTTAAAATTGAAGAAGGTGCATTGGAAAAATATATTAAGGGAATGGATTTGAAACTAGAAGAGGTGAAAAGTTCGATAGGGGAAATCTCCAAATTTCTTAACGTTACGAGAGGTAAGTACGAAGAAATAGAAATATCTGTAGACATACTTTTAGGCCCCCCTTCTGAGGAGGAAACCGAAAAAGCCCGAAAAGAAAGGGGAGAAATACTAGAAAAGAAGATAGGCATACTCAAAGAAATCGAACCGGAATGGGCCATTCGCAGAAGATCAAAAGCAAAACGGCGGGCGAAGACTCCCGTAGTTACGGAAGTCAGGTGGGAGATAAACCGGAGGCTGGCGGATGAACGTAAATCGAAACGAGAGTCGACCCCCTTTGCGACTATTGAATTCCGTTACTTAGAACCGCCTTTTGGTCCTTCCGAAGACCCTTTAGCAAGGATTCTATCACCGATTTTTGGAATCCATAGAATTCAAAAAAGTCTCTCCTTAGGGTGTGACAAGGAAGATATCCGTTATTTGATAAGCGAACTCAAAAAAATAGAAGATGAGTTAGCAACCGGAGAATCCAAGTGAGATATCTAGAGGAAAGAAACATTGAAGAAATTTTCCGCATCATGCGGGGCATGTTTAACTTGCATTGGGGCCATTTAAAAGAACATGCGACTGAAATAGAAAACATTAAAAAAACGGTAAGTGAATTCCTTAAGTTAACGCCAGAGCGTGCGGAATTTGTTCATCAGCCATCACGAGAACACAAGGAAATAAGGTTTTTAGTGATTCTGAATGATTTACGACTCGCAGCAGAAACTACGCTGGAGTCTTTTGATGATCTTGGGCAACGACTAGATTGTTTCTGTAGGGTGCAAGAGAAGGCAGATTCTCTCTATGAGGCAGTAAGACATCTTGACTTACGCAGGGATGTCCGGAAACAGATCGCGCTCACCATCAGAGACGCTGTGAGAAATATCTATGCTGAGGATCTTGAAAAAGAAAATCTCCAAGCACTGCTTAAGGCCATAAAGGTTGCAGCAAAGGAAGAACTTCATCCCTCAGATCATATGCAGGTATTAGAATTCCTTTATGAGGGCGACCTAGATGCATACCCGCATCTTGATGAAGACCTTTCCAAAATAATTGAAGAAGAAAACCAAAACGAGTGAAGCTTTTTCTCGACACAACTGTCCAAATGAACAGATACCTGGGTAAACAAAAGACCAAGAAAAAAATACGCAAAAAAATAAACCAAAGCACATCGTGTACTGCATCGAATTACGTTCTTGGTGAATACAGATGGACAATTGTCAAGGATGCGGCAATCTTTTTGAATTTGTTGAAAAGCTCTAATTCGATCAATGAAGCCGTCAATAGACTACCCTCTTATAATAGAAGAACGGAGAGAGTAACGAAAAAAATCCTTGGGCCAGTAATGGAGGAGTTACGGAACAGTGCCCCTAACCGACCGATGTCCGAATTAAAAGAAGCATTGCAGGAACGTGTAGAATATCTTTTAGATTGGTTGCTGGATTATTACTTTTGGGTAAGGATAGATAGGGATTCATTTGTAAAATCACCTGAATGCGTAGATGCACGGATTGAACCTTCTGCATCCGAAAAAATTTCATGTCCTCTTACAAAACCACCTCCTTGTGACATCGAGGATTTCTGGAGCCGTCACAAGGCGGAACTAAAGTCACTCGCCCATAACCTTCCTGATAGCCTGAGTAAATTTAAATCTCCAGCGGCATCCATCTTGAGAAATCCTGAAAAGGCGCATGGTAAGAAATGTCGCTACATCTTGGGGGATGCAATAATTGCCACACAATGTCCTAAAGGTTATCGAGTCTTTACAACCAACACCGGGGATTTCCAACCAATCTGTCAGGCGGTCGGAAAGTCCACTCCAATTGGCCTTAAATAATTATACTGTCTCATAACACTTGACAGTTCCAAAGCCCCAGATATACTAGAGTTCGTTTGACAAGATAGATGTAAAGACGCAGACATCTGTGTTGCTAAGTGGTTGGATTAAAACGTCTTAACAGAGGCGTTTTCGGAAAGTTGAATAGATTAACCCTCAAACCTCCGAGGAGGTAGTGATGCATAAGAAACTTTTCATCCCAGGACCCACCGAGGTCCTGCCTGAGGTTCTAGAGGCTCAGACCAAACCCATGTTCGGGCACCGCATGAAGGAGGCATCCGAACTGGGAACATCGGTAATCAACAAGCTGAAAAAAGTACTGGAGACCGACCAGCAGGTGATCGTGTGGACCGCTTCGGGTTCCTTGATCATGGAGGCATCCATACGCAACAGCGTCAAGAAGGGCGTGCTCAACACTATCTGCGGGGCCTTTTCCGAGCGCTGGCACAAGATGGCCAAGGCCAACGGCTTGCCATGTGGTGCTATTGAAGTCGAATGGGGCAAGGCCATAACGCCGGAGATGGTGGATCAAGAACTGGCAACCGGCAAATACGACGTGCTGTGCCTTACCCATAACGAAACCTCCACCGGCGTAATGAACCCAACCGATGCGATCGCGGACATGGTGCGTGAGCGCTATCCGGACGTTTTGATTCTGGTAGACGCCGTCTCCTCACTCACCGGTGCCAGGATCAACGTTGACAAATACGACGTGGTTTTGACCTCTACCCAGAAATGTGTGGCACTTCCACCCGGCCTTTCCTTCTGCACCGTCTCCGACAGGTTCCTTGAGCGGGCCCAGACCATCGAGCACCGCGGCCACTACACCGACTTCCTACTCATGAAGAAGTACATAGACGAGCGAGGCGGACAGACACCATCCACCCCCAACCTTGCCCTCTACAACGCACTCGACTTCCAGCTCGATCGCATGCTTGAAGAAGGCATGGACAACCGTTACAAGCGTCACTCGGATATGGCCAACCGCGTGCGCTCCTGGGCAAAGGAGCACTTTGATCTTTTCCCTGAGCAAGGCTATGAGTCCGAGACCGTGACCGTTATCGCCAACACCAAGGGCATAAGTGTGGCCGATTTGAACAAGGCATTGGCTGAGCGCGGCATGGCCCTAGCCAACGGCTACGGTAAAAAGCTCAAGGAGAAGACCTTCCGCATCGCCCACATGGGTGATCTTCAGATGAAAGACATAGACGAGCTATTGGCCGCTATAGACGACATACTCGGCCACTAGGAGGATGTAATGAAGGTTTTAGTAAACGACGCCATCGCCCCCCAGGGCGTCCAGAAGCTGAAGGACGCAGGATTCGAGGTGGTGGTGGATCATCTCGAACCGGAGGATTTGAAAGCTCAGATCAAAGACTACGACGCCCTCATCGTGCGTTCGGCGACCAAGGTGCGCCGCGAGATCATCGAGGCCGCCGAGAACCTGAAGGTGATCGGTCGCGCCGGCGTTGGACTGGATAACGTGGACCGCGAGGCGGCCAAGGAGCGCGGCATTGCTGTCTACAACACCCCGGCAGCGACATCCATCTCGGTAGCTGAGCTTGCTCTGGGTATGATGCTTTCCGCGGCCCGGCACATCGCACAGGGCACGGTTAGCCTCAAGCAAGGCCGCTGGGACAAGAAGAAGTTCAAGGGTATTGAGCTTTACGGCAAGACACTGGGCATAATCGGCATGGGTCGCATCGGCTCCGAGCTGGCCAAGCGCGCCCGGGCCATGGGCATGAGTGTCTTCTTCTTCGACGCCGTAGTCTCCGAATCCGAGTTCGGCACCTACAAGGAGATGGATGAGGTCCTGGCGGAGGCTGATTTCCTTTCCCTTCACCTGCCCCATAACGACAGCACCCATTACCTCATAAGCACCGATGCGTTTGCGAAGATGAAGGACGGAGCGATTCTTGTCAACGCTGCCCGCGGCGGTGTGGTTGATGAGGAGGCGCTGTATGAAGCGCTCACCTCCGGCAAGCTCAGAGCGGCCGCCGTAGACGTCTACGAGAGCGAACCTGTAACCGAGCACAAGCTCTTTAGTCTGGATAACGTGGTGCTCACCCCGCACGTGGGTGCCCAGGCCGCAGAAGGTCAGCAGCGCGCAGGCGTGCAGGTCGCAGAAAAGGTAATCGAGGCGCTCAAGGGGTCATAAGTGGCAACCATACGACCGTTCAGAGGGCTTCGCTACAACCCGGAAGAGATAGCTGACCCCTCTCGTGTGATCACCCAGCCCTACGACAAGATAACGCCCCGGATGCAAGCGGAGTATTATGATCGGCACCCGCTGAACTATGTACGCCTCATCTACGGACGCGAAGAAGACCGTTACCAGGAATCGGCGGATTTCTTCAACAAGTGGATGGAAGAGGGTCTCATCATCAAGGATGTCGAACCCGCACTCTACCCATATACCCAGACTTATAGGATTGAGGGTAATCCTGCCCCTATCACCCGCACCGGGTTCATCACCGCACTCAAGCTTCACCCTTACTCCGACAGGGTGGTGCTTCCGCACGAGCGCACCCTGAAGGGGCCAAAACAGGATCGTTTCAAACTCTTTTCAAAGACACATAAGAACTACGAGCAGGTGTTCATGCTCTACGCTGATTCCGACCGCAGGATCGAGAAGTTCTTTGAGCCTGCGATGGCCCAAAAGCCCCTGATGGAGGCGACGGACGATTATGATTGTATCCACAGGGTTTGGCGGGTTTCTGATCCTGAGGTGATCGGCAAGGTTCAGGAGGTTCTTGCTCCCAAACCGGTAATGATCGCAGACGGTCACCACCGCTACGAGACCGCGCTTGCACTCAAGGAGCATCTTGTCAAGGATCATCCCGATGTGCCTGACGCCTCGGCCTTCAACCACCGCATGGTGACACTGGTTAATCTGTTCGATCCAGGACTGCTGGTGCTTCCTACCCATCGCTACGTGATAAAACTGAAAACCGACTTCGATACCGCCAAAGCGGAGATGGCAGAGTATTTCGAGATCACGCCGGTTGCCAAGGAAGAACTTGCGGTCAAGGTCAAGGAGAACGCGGATAAGCACGCGTTTGGCCTCTATCGTAAGGACGGTTCCTGGCTTCTGCTGCTCAAGGACGATGCCGTGATGGACGAGGTAATGCCCGCAGATCCGCCCCAGATCAAAGCGCTTGACGTATCTGTGCTGCACAACCTGGTGATCGAGAAGCTGTTGGATATCAGCAAGGAGGAGATCGAGTCATACATCCGCTACGAGCGCTACGTGGATAAAGCTTTCAGCCGTGTGGATTCCGGCGAGTTTGAGATATGCTTCCTCATGAACCCGACAAAGGTCGAGCAGGTTGAAGCGGTCTCGGCGGCCGGCGCCAGGATGCCGCAGAAGTCCACCGACTTCTACCCGAAGCTCGTTTCAGGTCTGGTGGCGTTTGACGTTTCTCCGGGCGAGGTTCTGCCCTGGTAGCGGTGATAGCTTCAAGTTATTAAGAGTAGGGGCACGGCATGCCGTGCCCCTACAATTTAGGAGGAAAGGATGTCCCTGACGTTAGTTTTTGCGATACTTGCCGCACCCATAGATAGCCTCTGGCAGACTGAGTACGAGCACATACTTGAAGGGCTCCAGCTTATGAATCTTGAGGTTTCAGACCTGGGCTACGACAAGCTCTGGCGCGAAGACTCATTCAGGCTCGAGATCGTCAACGACCTCATGAACAACCCGCTGGACGTGCCTGACTACGTGCTTCTCTCAGGTAAAGAGATACGTGAGCTCTACCGGCCTTCCGACTACCTGAGGTTTACATGTCTGGAGCTTACCGGCAAGAGGTTCAGATCGGAGAAGATAAAAGCTGCAGATATCGAGGATGCGGTTAAAGAGGTGTTCGAATTGACCAGCCAGCATCTGGATAAGGCGTTTGAGGATTTAACCGAGGCGGAGCGCGACAGCCTCCTATACACCGCCCCTGCCTTGTGGTCTGACGAGGCCGACTCGTTAGAAAACGGCTACGCAGGCGCGCTGCATAAAGAGTTCGGGATAGAGCGCGATACGAGTTACGGGTTGAAGCTGGTTGATCTGCTTCGCTTATCCCAGAAGGTGGATATCCGCGAGCTGCACGTTGCAGGGGCGAGTCTTGCTGATGGGGTGGAACAGATCATACCAATGGCTAAGGAGCTACTTGCGCAGGAGAACCCGCCACAGGTGCAGGTGGAGGGGGTTGAAGGAGTGGTCTACGCGGTCTACGATCTCCCCGATGGCCAGAAATGCGTTATCGGCGGACCGTGGCATAACACCTATACCGGTGATTTCGCGGTGATCATCGATCTGGGCGGCAACGATGTCTACGAAGGACGGGCTGCAGGTGCGGTTGGCGAGCTGTGGACCGCGGTCAGCTTCGTGCTCGATCTTGCAGGAGACGACGTCTACCGCAACCGTACCAAGCTGGTTAACCAGGGTGCGGCGCTGTTCGGTGCGGCCTTATTATGGGATAAAGGCGGCAACGATTCCTACACAGGGTTCCACATCTCGCATGGTGCGGGTCTGTATGGGATCGGCATGTTGATCGACGAGGACGGAGAGGATTCATACAGGGCCGGGTTCTTCACCCAGGGGGCGGGCAACTTCGGATCAGGCGTTCTTGCCGATCGTGAAGGCGACGACACCTACCGCGCCTGGGACTGGACTCAAGGGTTAGGCGGCCCATGGGGATACGGGTTAATTGCCGACTACGAAGGCGACGATCTGTACTACGCTGGCGGGGTTCACATCCACCATCCCCTTACCCCTGACCAGTACCGCTCGTTCGCCCAGGGGTTCGGTTTCGGCTGGCGCGACGTGGCCTCCGGTGGGATAGGATTTTTATACGACCGTAAGGGCAACGATAAGTACATCTCAGAGATATACGCGCAGGCCACCTCCTACTGGTTCGCGTTAGGGATGCTTTTAGATGAACAGGGCAACGATTTGTACTCGGCGGCTCAGTACTCTCAAGGGTCAGGCATTCATTTATCGATAGGTGCGTTGATGGATCTGGAGGGCGACGATCACTACTTCTCGCGCTACGGTCCGTCCCAGGGTGAGGGGCACGATCTTGCGGTCGGCTGGCTTCTTGATGCCGACGGCGACGATGTGTATTACGCGTCAGGAGGTCAGGGGATCGGCCTGACCAACTCGGTAGGGATATTCGTGGACACAAGGGGTAACGACGACTACTGCTCCCGCGAGGGTCTAAGCCAGGGCGGGGCAAACTGGTCGCGAGGCACCGGGGGAGTGGGCATGTTTATCGACCTTCAGGGTAACGACCGCTACGCCGAGGAGGACAAGGGCGAAAATAACCACGTCTGGACCTCAGGCACCTTCGCCCTGGGTATGGACGTGGAGGCGGTCCAGCCGCGCAAGGAACCCTGGCAGGATACGGTTACCACCTTCCCTGAGCTGGATACGTTAGAGACTGACTCGGCAAGGATGGCGAGGCTGTTCCACTACGCGTCGCTGTGGGAGGTGCGCGGCGACATCGGCAAGGTAAGGACAGCAAGAAGGATGCTGAAAGAGGATTACGCAGAGCAGGCGGTCTCATACATCTTCAACTACGAGTTCTGCACCTACAGCGGGCTGACGCTGCGGGCGATAGAGAAGCATTTTGCGGAGTTCAAGGACACCGCCGCCTACTATCTCTATCAAGGTCTTGAAGCAGACAACGACACCATCGTGCGCAACTCGATCTATCTCTTGGGTCAGCTGGAGATCGAGGGAGCAGCAGACACATTAATCAAAAAGCTTGAGGACAAACGCAACGACTCCCTGGCAGGCTCACTGGTCTCTGCGCTTGGGAAGTTAAAGGCAAATCAGGCGGTTCCTGCGATAGTCCACTACGCCGATCATCATAAGGAACGCATGAGGATTCTGGTGGCAGAGGCTTTCTCAAAGATAAAGGACGAAAGGGCCGTACCTGTCTTGATAGATGATCTTTCGGATCCCTACTTTACGGTCCGCGCCGCGGCGATGGCCGCTTTAGCCCAGATAGGTGAGGCGGCACTTGAACCCCTTGAGATTGAGTTGGACAAAGCACGCAAACCGGATTATCAGGCGACACTCCTGCGAGCACTGCGCAACGTCTATACGAAACTAGAGGACGAGGAGAAGACCTCAGACCTCAAGGAGCGCTTGGCTGAGCTTGCGCGGCCCTATCTTGATGCCTCCTACCCCGCACTTCGCGAACAGGCGCAAAAGCTCTTAGACGAGGTGGAAGGCCGCAGCATACTCTCTCCTACCGAGCTGTTCGGCTATCCTGAGCAAGCTTGGGATTGACGGAGCAATCTAGCAGAAAGTAAGGGCGCCTTTAGGGCATCTAAGACTCCAAAAACGACGAGTGGGAAGGGGCTACCCCAACCAAATTCTTGATATCATTTTTTTGATTTATAACAAAAGCTCTTGACAATCATAAAATTTTGTGCATCATTAGGGATAGAAGGAAGATTTATGTCCTTCTTTCAGAAACCTTCAACCCAAGGAGGAGATATGCATAACTCCAAAAAACTCATACTCGCCGTCCTGGCAGTTATCCTGCTGCTGGGAGCCACTCCGGCGTTCGCTCAGCTGGGCGGAACCTGGGAGGGCATAGGTAGGGGCGAAGCTTACCCGCCCTGTCACCCTCCTATACACCCCTGGCAGACGTGGAAGGGCGAGATCCCGGCCACCCAAGATGTCTTCACCGGCGAATGGTGGGATGCGGACGGCAATCACGGCACATTCAAGGGCGTGGTGGAGTTCTCACCCATTCCTGAGATAGCATACGCTGAAGGCGAATGGACATGGTACGACCCCACAGGCCACTCTCAGCAACCAATAGTCGGCGGCAAGTTCAAGATGACGTTCTACATCCTGGAAAAAAGATGCGAAGGCACCTGGACATCCATCTGGCCCTCACCCAGCGATCACGGCACCATGAAAGGCTGGAAGGTAGATTAACCTTCCATGAAACTCGGAGGGGCAGATTTCTGCCCCTCCTCACAGATCACAAAAGGAGTAAGAGATGAGTAACTTCAAAAAACTCACGATCGCCGCGCTCGCGGTGATCTTTCTGATCGGAGCAACGCCTATTGCCGCCGAGCTCGACGGCATCTGGGAAGGCCATGGCGATGGAACCTGGCGGCCACCAAGCGGCATAGTACCTGTTCACCCCTGGCAAACCTGGAAAGGCACCGTCGAGAACGGACGCTTTTACGGGGAGTGGTACGATAGCACAGGCGCCCACGGCAGATTCCAAGGCGTCATACCATCCTTAACCCAAGAGGTAGCATACTGCGAAGGCTTCTGGACGTGGGTAGATGAAGGTTGCGACCCACCACGGGAGATCACCGTAGGTCCGTTCGAGATGGATTTTCACTACGTCATTGAAACATGCAGGGGCGCATGGTGGAGTGAACTTACCGCCGTCCCGCAAGGACACATGTGGGGCCGAAGGACAGGCCCGTAGGGCATAATAGAAACCAAGCAGGGGGCGGGGTTACTCGCCCCCTCATAAACCTAAAACCTCAAAGGAGGAACAAATGAGCAACTCCAAAAAACTCATAATCGCCCTCGCCGTGATCTTCTTGGTTGGGGCAACACCTGCCTTGGCCGATCTCGATGGTATTTGGGAAGGCTATGGTAATGGCAGCTACTACTTACCTGACGGTAGCATCATCTACCCATGGCAAAGCTGGAACGGTACTGTCGAGAATGGAGTCTTCAGCGGCTCCTGGGAAGATGACGAAGGCAACTCCGGCGGTTTCACAGGAGGCATCACATGCTTCTTCACTACTGTCCCACCCTCATATACGTTTGCCGGCTGCGAAGGAACCTGGACGTGGATTGACCCCAGCGGCTTAGAACCCATTGAACTAGGGAGCTTCTGGATGACGTTCAACGTAGACCTTGACACCTGCTGGGGCGAATGGTTGCCTTACACTAATGCTCAGGGTGGAACCATGTGGGGCTGGAGGATAGGAGACTGAGGCATAATAGAAACCAACCAGGGGGCGGGGTTACTCGCCCCCTCATAAACCTTAAACCAAAAGGAGGAACAAAATGAGTAACTCCAAAAAACTCCTCATCGCCCTGGCTGTGATACTTGCAGTCGGGGCAACGCCCCTCCTCGCACAACTTGAAGGACCGTGGGCAGGCAATGGCGAAGGAAGCTGCAAGACACCCACCGGAATCACTATCTACCCTTGGCAGGAGTGGGACGGCTTCGTGGAGAATGGAGCCTTCGACGGCAGTTGGTGGGACGGCGACAACGGCGGCAACTTTCACGGCGACATAATATCCATCAGCACCCCAGTCCCACCCGCGGAACCACATGACGTAGCATACTGTGAAGGCACCTGGACATGGGTAAATGACGAGGGGGAGGAGATATCTATGGGCCAGTTCTGGATGAACTTTGACCTCCTCTACGGAACATGCGAAGGTGAATGGTGGCCTTGCAATCGCCCTGAGCCTTGGGGCCCGGGAATCATGTGGGGCTGGAGGATAGGAGACTGAGGCATAATAGAAACCAAGCAGGGGGCGGGGTTACTCGCCCCCTCATAAACCTTAAACCTCAAAGGAGGAACAAATGAGCACCCCAAAAAAAATCCTGCTAACCGCTTTGGCGGTGATCCTTTTACTAGGGGCCACGCCTATTGCCGCCCAGATCGCAGGAGTCTGGGAGGGCACCGGTAAAGGCGCAGCTTACCCGCCCTGCCACCTACCTATATATCCATGGCAGAAATGGATAGGCGAGATACCAAACTCTGAAGACGTCTTTTTCGGCGAGTGGAAAGACACCCTTGACAACCACGGCAGATTCGAAGGCAAGCCTGCACCTTACTCCACTCCTGATGCGAAGGTGTTCAAAGGCTACTGGACCTGGGAAACCCCCGAAGGGATATTCAAAGGCGGCGAATTCACGATGACCTTTTACTTCTTGGAAGGCGAATGCAAGGGCACCTGGACATCCATCTGGCCTTCGCCGGGCAAGCTGGGAACCATGAGAGGCTGGAAGGTGCACTGAAGCATACAACCAACCAGGGGGCGGCCCTCCGCCCCCTATAAACCTTAAACCTCAAAGGAGGAACAAAATGAGTAACCCCAAAAAACTCCTCATCGCCGCGCTTGCGGTGATCTTCCTGCTCGGCGCAACGCCCCTTGCCGCCGAGCTAGACGGGTTCTGGGCAGGAACTGGCACTGGCTGCTGCCATCCAGAGTCCACCACCATCACCATATACCCCTGGCAGACATGGGACGGCTTCGTCGTGAACCACGAGATCTTTCACGGTGAGTGGCAAGATAGCTTAGGACACCAAGGCACCTTCGAAGGAAGAGTCGTCCAGATAGACTCAACCTATGCGGTTTTCGAAGGCACGTGGAGATGGACTGACCCCACCATACTCATAATCCCTCCTGTTATAGGCGAGTTCCATATGGACTTCGATCTTCTCACCCGCACCTGCCTGGGCGAATGGTTCTACCATGAGGACTACGGAACCATGCAAGGACAAAAACTGGAGACAAAATAAGAAAGAACAGACAAACCAACCAGGGGGCGGGGTTACTCGCCCCCTCATAAACCTTAAACCTCAAAGGAGGAACAAATGAGCACCCCAAAAAAAATCCTGCTAACCGGTTTGGCGGTAATCCTTTTACTAGGGGCCACGCCGCTTGCCGCCCAGATCGCAGGAAGATGGGAGGGTACTGGTACAGGCGAAGCTTACCCGCCCTGCCACCCGCCTATACACCCCTGGCAGATCTGGATGGGCGAGATCCCGCTCACTCAGGATGTTTTCACAGGCGAATGGTGTGACGCGGACTGCAATCACGGCACCTTCAAGGGCGAGATAGCCCCTTTCTCAACTCCAGAGGAAGCATACTGTGAAGGTTATTGGACGTGGGATGATCCTTCCAGCCCGTCCATCATTGTAGGCCATTTCAAGATGACGTTCTACATCCTGGAAGGAATATGCGAAGGCACCTGGACATCCATCTGGCCATCGCCCAGCGGTCCCGGAACCATGAAAGGCTGGAAGATAGACTGAGGTATACCTCGACAGACCATCAGGGGGCGGCCCTCCGCCCCCTTACAAACCTTAAACCAAAAGGAGGAACAAAATGAGTAACTCCAAAAAACTCCTCATCGCCGCGCTTGCGGTGATCTTCCTCGCAGGGGCTACGCCTCTCGCCGCCCAGCTCGCAGGAGTCTGGGCAGGCACGGGCGAAGGCTGCTGCAGCCCTCCCGGAACTACCATCTACCCTTGGCAGACGTGGAAGGGTGAAATACCCAACAGCCAAGACGTGTTTTCCGGCAAGTGGTGGGACGCAGATAGCAACCGGGGCACCTTCCACGGAAAGATAATAATCTCCAGTGTCACCGAAGCATACTGCGAAGGTATCTGGAACTTAGATGACCCTTCAGGGGCTTCAATCATTGGAGGTGATTTCAAGATGACATTCTACATCCTGGAAGGAACATGCGAAGGCACCTGGATATCCATCTGGCCCACCGCCTTACCCGCAACCATGAGAGGCTGGAAGGTAGAACCGTAAAGTCACAACCTAGGGGGCGGGCTTGTGCCCCCTCATAAACCTCAAACCTCAAAGGAGGAACAAAATGCACAACTATAAAAAACTCATACTCGCCGCCCTGGCAGTTATCCTGCTGCTGGGAGCCACTCCGGCGTTCGCTCAGCTGGCCGGAACCTGGGAGGGCACTGGTAGGGGCGAAGCTTACCCGCCCTGCCACCCTCCTATACACCCCTGGCAAAACTGGATAGGCGAGATCCCGAACTCTCAGGATGTGTTTTTCGGCGAATGGTGGGACTCGGACTGCAATCACGGCACCTTCAAGGGCGAAATAGCCCCTTTCTCCACTCCAGAGGAAGTATACTGTGAAGGCGAATGGACATGGTACGACCCCACAGGCTCCTCTCACCAACCAATAGTCGGCGGCAAGTTCAAGATGACGTTCTACATCCTGGAAGGAAGATGCGAAGGCACCTGGACCTCCATATGGCCATCGCCCAGCGAGCACGGAACCATGAGAGGCAGGAAGGTACACTGAACCTTAACGCCGAGCGGGGACGGGTTTCCATCCCCGCTCGGGATAAACCTTAAACCAAAAGGAGAAGCAATGAGTAACTCCAAAAAGCTAATGCTCACCGCCTTGGCGGTGATCTTTCTGATCGGAGCGACGCCTCTCTTCGCCGATCTCGACGGCATCTGGGAAGGCTACGGCGAAGGAAGCTGCGAGACACCCGCTGGAACCATCATCTACCCCTGGCAAACCTGGAACGGAACCGTTGATGAATACGGGTACTTCTCCGGCGAGTGGGAAGACTCGGACGGCAATCAAGGCACCTTCGAAGGCTGCATGGCGTCCCTGAACCCCCCAGTCTGCCCGGGGGTATGGACATGGAGAGACGATTCGAGTCTCGAACCCATCGAGATGGGCCTATTCCAGATGGTCTTTTACGAGGTCCAAGGAACATGCAACGGCGAATGGTGGCCGTACTCTGGCGCTCAGGGTGGAACCATGTGGGGCTGGAGTATAGGAGACTAAGGCATAATAGAAACCAACCAGGGGGCGGCCATCCGCCCCCACTTAAACCCTAAACCTCAAAGGAGGAACAAATGAGTAACCCCAAAAAAATCCTCATCGCCGCGCTTGCGGTGATCTTCCTCGCAGGGGCGACGCCGCTTCTTGCCCAACTCAACGGTACATGGGCGGGCGAAGGAGAAGGCGTTTGCTCTCCGCCTCCCCCTATACCTACCGACTTCCCCATCTATGCTTGGCAGAACTGGAAAGGTCTGGTTGAGGATAATGAAGTCTTCTACGGCGAGTGGTACGATAACCGCTGTAACAACGGCACCTTCAAAGGCGAGATCGTATTCGTAACTCCCGAGGATGCATACTGCGAAGGCGAGTGGCACTGGTTCGACGAACGCTACGACCCTCCGCGTGTCTACTACATGGGACCGTTTTCGATGAAGTTCAAGCTGGAAGAAGCAATATGCTACGGTGAATGGCGGACTTACTACAGTAATGAGAGCGGAACCATGAAAGGAGAAAAGATAGACTGAGGATATACCGGGAAACCGGCTAACCCAGGGGGCGGGCTTCCGCCCCCTGATAAACCCTAAACCTCAAAGGAGGAACAAATGAGCACCCCAAAAAAAATCCTGCTAACAGGTTTGGCGGTGATCCTTTTACTAGGGGCCACGCCGCTTGCCGCCCAGATCGCAGGCACATGGGAAGGCACCGGAACCAGCTGCTGCTGTCCACACCCGGGCACGATCATCTACCCCTGGCAGGCGTGGGTAGGTGAGATCCCCAACTCCCAGGACGTCTTCACCGGCGAGTGGAAAGACAGCCTCGACAACCGCGGCACATTCAAGGGCGAAATCCTCTGGATCAGCACCACCGTCGCCATCGCCAGAGGTTCCTGGTACTGGTTCGATCCTACCGGTCCCAGTCACGAACCGGTCTACGGAGGCGACTTCGAGATGAAGTTCTACGTCTACGAGAGGGAGTGCACCGGCACCTGGACATCCATCTGGCTATCGCCCAGCGAACACGGAACCATGAGAGGCAGAAAGGTACACTAAACCTAAAGCCGAGGGGGGCGCAAACCCGTCCCCCTCGGGATGAACCTTAAACCAAAAGGAGAAGCAATGAGTAACTCCAAAAAGCTAATGCTCACCGCCTTGGCGGTGATCTTTCTGATCGGAGCAACGCCGCTCTTCGCAGAACTCGACGGCATCTGGGAAGGCTACGGCGAAGGAAGCTGCGAGACACCCGCTGGAATCATCATCTACCCCTGGCAAACCTGGAACGGCAGCCTGGAGTCATGGCTCTTCACCGGCCACTGGCAAGACTTGGACGGCAGCTCCGGCGGCTTCCAGGGGGCCGTCATATCCCTCGCCAAATCCGTTGAACCGCCTTACCATACGGTTGCTCACTGCGAAGGAACCTGGACGTGGATGGATCCCAGCGGCTTAGAACCCCTCGAAATGGGTCCCTTCAATATGGAGTTCAATCTGGACATTGACACCTGCTGGGGCAACTGGTACTCCTATTCTAGCCCCGGAATTGGCGGAACCATGTGGGGCTGGAGGATAGGAGACTGAGGTATAATAGAAACCAACCAGGGGGCGGGCATCCGCCCCCGATTTTTTTAAACCCCACACGGGCGCTTTACGTGCCCGTGCGGGGACCCCGGACATTCAGACTCAAAGATGGAATCTAAATCCCCGGTCAGATGCTTTAATCCTTTACCCTCTTGATTTCCCCCCATAACTGGATACAATCCCTTAGGAGAAGTTAATGAAGACGGTTGTTGTTTACTATTCCCGCTACGGTAACTCGCGGGTGGCGGCGCGCTTGATAGCAAAACATCTTCAAGCACCCGTGCACCGCATAGAGGTCAAGCGCCACAGAGGAGTGGTTAGGTCTACGTTCTCCGCCCTTTTCGGGCGTCGTCCTGAGATCAAAACCATCCCTCTACAACCCCAGGACTGGGACCTGATGGTAATTGTTGTTCCGATATGGTCAGGCAGGCCGGCAACACCTCTTAAAACCTTCCTTGCCGAGACACGACTTGCCGAAAAGCAGGTGGCTGTGTTCTTTTCATACACCAAAACCGATCCCCACAAACGCCCTTCGCGCTGGATGCAAAAGGTGTTGGGGCACTTCGGTGCGCGGCTCGTTGCCGTAGGCGGGTACAACATCTCCCTTAAGAATCACACCGTACTCAAGCAGCGGATCTGGGACTTCCTCGCCCAGCTCCCACCCCAAGCCATCCCATCGACTCCCTCCAAGAAATCCGCCAGGCGCAGCCCTCAAAAATAGCCTGCCCCTTTCCAAGGTGTTGCACTTCACCATTGAACTCACGAACCCCTGTCCCTTAAACCGAATTGAAATGTTTTACTTGCTCTTCATCCTCGTGGTAAGCAGACCGATAAAGGAGCTGAGTGAGCGCGTCTGCATGATGACTTTGCCAGGGCCGGTGAAGCTTGCGACCAGGCCCTCGCCCGAAAGAAGTGTGCTCTTCAGGCCGCCTACGGCCTTTACGTTGTACTGCACGTCCTCATCGAAAGCGACCATGTGCCCGGTATCCACCTTGAGTTCCTGACCGGCAGGCAGTTCACGCTCGGTCATCGCCCCGTAGGAGGACAGGAAAAGATCGCCGGTGCCTGAGATCTTCAGAAGGAACAGACCTTCGCCGGAGAAGAATGTTTTGGCGCCGCCGAACTTCGTGTCTACCTCGATGTCTCCTACCGAGCAGATGAACGAGCCGGATTGGACAAACAGGGTGTTGCCGACCATCGGGACGTGTTTGATGTCGCCCGGGACGGAAGAGGCAAGGGTTACTTCGCCTGTGCCGGTGTAGTGGTTCATGAAGAAGCTCTCGCCGCCCAGGAGTGAACGCTTGAGTGCTCCGCCAAGACCGCCTCGCATCTTGGTTTCGATGTTGATGGTACCGTCCATTGAGACCATCGCTCCGGCTTCAGCGGTAATCTTTTCGCCCTCGCCGATCCGGATCGAAAGCAGGGAAAACGCAGGTCCATACTCTATCTTGTGTTCCATTTACGCCTCCTTATTTGATTGGCTGTGTATAATTCTCAGAATCGAGCGCTTGTCAAGCAATTTATACCCCACGTCTTCACTTCGTGAAGCCGCGGGGACCCCGATTTTTGCTCCTTTTTGCCTTCGGCAAAAAGATCGCAAAGGAGAAAAACACATTATCTCTGGGAATAAATCACTACGTCCTTCCGACTCCTGCGAATCAATTTCTCCGAGCCTCTACAAGAAGGCGAAGCATTCGTTGTTTCGGCAAAAACTTCCTCCCTGCGATCTTTTCTCAGTATGAGAAAAGGAGCATGTGAAAAACCGGGGCCGTGAGGCCCCGGCTCTTTGTGGTCTTTCTAGGGTCGGATGGTTAGAAAGTGCGTGTGCCCTCTACGGTTAATCTGGAAAAGGGCCACGTCTGCCTTCTCCAGATCACCTTTCAGTCTCTTTAACTCTTTGACGTTAGAGATGAGGATTTTGTTGACTTTAATGATTACGTCTCCGACCCTGATTCCTGCCCTGTCGGCCAGACTGCCGGGTTCGACATCCTCCACCAGAACCCCATGCTTGAGATCATATTCCTTCTTGATTCTGTCACTTATGTCTTTGACCGTTATGCCAAGGATAGATGTCTTGGTCCCTTTCTCCTCTTCGGGTACAGGCTCGATGCGGGTGGAGAGTTCCTCGCGGCCAGGGCGTTCGGCAAGCCTCAGGGTTATCTTCCTGCGTTTGCCTTCACGGATAATATCAAGGTCTACCTTTGTGCCAGGTGCAGTGCTTGCGGCAAGCCAGCGAAGCTGATCTACCGAGGTTATCTTTTCTCCGGCAAACGAGGTGATTAGGTCGCCGTCCTCCAGACCCGCCTTCTCGGCCGGTGAGTCGGGAACAACCCTGGTTACAAAAACCCCTTCTTCCTCGATATCCATTGCTTCAAGCACCTCAGGTTTGACTTCCTCGAGGTATATCCCCATATAGCCGCGTGAGATCTTGCCGTGCTTGATAAGCTCGCCTGCGATATCGGCGGCCATGTCAGAAGGAATGGCGAACCCTATACCTGAGTTCGCAAGCCCGTTCGTACGGATAGCGGTGTTGATGCCGATGACCTCGCCATTGATGTTGCATAATGCTCCGCCCGAGTTGCCCGGGTTGATTGCCGCGTCGGTCTGCAGGAAGTTCTGGTAGCTTGGACCGCCATATAGGAGCACGTTACTGCGTCCCTTGGCACTTACCACGCCCACTGTCACGGTTTGCTCAAGGTTGTAGGGGTTGCCGATGGCAATCGCCCAGTCGCCGACCTTGACCTCTTCAGAGCTGGCAAACTTCGCTACCGGGAGGGGGTCCTTGGCTTTGATCTTGAGAACGGCGAGGTCGGTCTCAGGGTCTGTGCCGATGACTTCCACGTCTTTGCCGGAGAACTCCCTGCCGTCTGACAACTTTACTCCGATATCCTTAGCGCCATCAACCACGTGGTTGTTTGTCAGTATGTATCCTCGTTCATCGAAGATCACGCCGGAGGCGGCACCCGGAACAAACCGGGGGGCACGTGGAGCAGGGATGTCGAAGTCCCAAAATTCAAAGAACTTACGAAGTTCTTCCGGGACACTCTCCTCGTCGAAATCGAACCCCTGAACGAATGGAACCTCCTTTGTCACGGTGATACCGACCACCGCCGGCGCCACCTTATCCACCACCTCGCTGAATCCTTCAAGCGGTACAGCAGAGTTGAGTGCTGCCGATGAGATAAGGATCAAAATGCTTAGAACTCTTCTCATCTTTTTCCTCCTTACGGTTATTATTGCAACTTTATCCTTACTCCTTACTCTTTACCTGTAGATGGTCTCCCCTACGGTAACGATCCACCCTTCGTCTTCTTGAGGTATATGGAACCGAGGCCCTTGTCTGAAGTGGGGGGTCTTAGCGGCCTCTAAGTTCTGCCTGGCCGTCTCATCAAGCGGGATAAGAATAACTGTATCATGCGAAGGCTCCTCATAGGCTGCAACATGTACATCTGAGTGGTTGGTTTGGGATGATTGACCGAACCCCTGAGCGTGTGCCAGCCCAAGCGGCGGGCCAAGGGGTTCGGCTGCGGGTTCAATTACCAGTGGTGTTACGGGTTCCGCTCGAGGCTCAGGAGTGGTGCTGTGGGGAAGAAGTATAAGGAGAGCTATTGCAGCACTTATTGCAAATCCCAGGACTATCCCGCGCCACAACCCCTGAGTTTTTGGAGCCTTGGAGGCAGAAATACGTGCACGGACGCCTGCAAGGAGACCTGGAGGAACCTCAACAGGCTCAAGGCTTTCTGCCAGATCCTTAATGTGAACAATCTCTGCAAGGCGCCTCTTACACCCTGAGCACCCCTTAAGGTGACTTGCCAGGTGAGTTTTTTCCGCTCCACTCAAATCCCCGTCGGCGTAGCGGGATAGGGTTGCATCAGACGGGTGTCGGCCCATTGCGCCTCCGGATTCCTTTAAGTTTTTTCCGCAAGATAACACGCGAACGATGCAGGAGCGACTTGGACGAACCCGCTGTGATACCCAGGATTTCTGCTATCTCTGCGTGACGGAAACCCTGGATGTCATGAAGCACAAAGACGCTGCGGTAGCTGGGCGACAGGCTTGCAACGGCCTTCTCGAGCTCAATGCGTGCATCGTGATCGCGCTTCGGCGAGGCCATCCACTCCTGAAGCTCGACCGTCTTAAGCTTCTTGCGCCTCATTCGATCAATGCAGTGGTTCATCGTGATCCTGTATATCCAGGTCGAAAGCTTCGAACGACCGGCGAACTTGTGCAAGTTCTTGTAGACCTTAACAAACACATCCTGTGTCGCGTCCTGTGCGTCGGCACGGTTGGCAAACATCCTGTAGCAGAGGTTGTAAACCATAGCCCCGTGGTTGGCATAGATTTGCTCCAGTTTCTTTTCTCGTTCGCGCTCCCCCACATCACCGCGGGCTTGCTGGGCAGCCTGCCCGCTTGTTAGCGTTACCGTTAACCCCTCGGTTTCCATCACTCTCTTTTGACGTGAAGAACCCCTGAAAGGTTCGCTTGCTCGCCTGGATTTGCCCATATCACGAAGCCGATTCATCACTGACTATACGTACATATTTGCCAAATTCAACACTCGCTCCTCGCGATGACAAAAGGAACCGGGCCGACCTTATACCCGACCGGGGCACGTTGTCCATCCGGTGACGACGCAATTATCCTCCCTCTCCTCAATTAAAGCGAGGCACCTTGACAATCCTGTCTCTCCCATATAATGATCTTAGAAAGGAGGAGTGATGAAAAAGACATCGCTTATTTTGACAGTGGCCCTGCTGGGTACGGTTTTGCTCTCATGCACTCCCCATATCGAAGGAGAACTGACCCTGCTGGTAGAGAACCATCTGGAGGCTACCTACTCCCCTCGCTGGTCTGCAGACGGCTCCAAGATATATTTTATACACTCAGATGGTCCCCGCAATCCCGACGAACCCGGACAGATCTGGTCGGTCAACCTCGCAGACGAGGCGCTGGAGACGGTCTGTGGGGATACGTTTCAGGCGATGGATGTCTCTCGCCGTGACGGTATCTGCTTGCCCACCTGGTTTGAAGGCGACGATTGGATCAGGGTGGTGGACATAGAAACCTGGACCACTCTGGACTCAATAAGGCCCGAGGGCATCTACGGTTACCCCAGGTTCTCGTACGAATCCAGCGAGGTCTTTTATTATATCTATCGGAAGCAGGGTTGGGATTCAACCTACCTGCACAGGGTCGAAAGAACCAGCGGCACGGACGAGGTTATCTTCGTCGCGGGGAAGGGCTACAGCGTTGCCCCGGGCCCGGGTGACACCCTGTTCGCCATAGGAGATGCGATCTACAACATCAACAGCGGCGAGCGAATACCACTTGATCTTGACCCTCAATTCGATGCAGCCCTTGATTGGAATCCGGCCAACCCCTCGGAACTTCTTATCTACCAGAGGGAATCCAACCGGAATATACTTTTATTCAACCTGGAGAGGGGAAAGACGAGCAAGGTTGACGCCTCACCGGACAAAGCGGCCTGGATAGACAACCCTACCTTCTCCCCGGATGGAGAAAGGATCGCCCTCGAAGCAGCCCAGGGCGGGGACAGCTTCTACGACTATCAGATCTGGATATTCGACTCGATGGATTAGAAAATAGCACCCCTCTCAGCCCGATTATCTCTTAGGCTCACATCCACATTCTAAATCAACTCAAGATTACCTTGATAATCCATACAGAAATAGTATAATTACTGCGATGGATGTAACTCCTGGACTGTATAACCATGTATCTGTCTCAAATATCAATTACTTACACTCCCAGCTTGACATCCCCCTTTCTTATCCTATACTCAAAAGGGTACTTCCAGAGGGCTTTCCCGGAAGGGTACGAGAAAGTGCAGTGAGATTTTTTGAAGAGATTATTGTTTCAAAAAATCCAAAAACCCAAGGAGGGTTAAATGCCTGAACTAAAAAAGATATACAGGTGTGAGGAGTGCGGGGACATGATAGAGGTCCTAAAGGAAGGCTGCGGAAACTACTCGTGTCACGGCGAACCGATGAAGCTTCTGGATGAACAGACCGCTGACTATAAGACCGAAAAGCACGTGCCCATGATCGAGAAGATAGAAGGCGGCTTCAAGGTCATCGTGGGTTCGACCCCGCATCCCATGGAGGAGGATCACTACATCGAGTGGATAGAGATTACCGATGATGCGGGACGCGTCTACCGCAAGCACCTTAAGCCGGGCGACGTGCCTGAAGCTATCTTCATGGTTGATTCCGAAAAGATCGCTGCCCGTGAGCACTGCAACGTTCACGGTCTGTGGAAAGGAGAATAACCATGATAAGCAAGAAGATCGAGGACGGATTCAACAAACAGCTGAACGCCGAACTCTATGCCGCATATCTCTACTTCGCCATAGGGGCATGGTTTGAGGGCTCCAACCTTGAAGGTTTTGCTCAATGGATGAAGGCGCAGGCGTTTGAGGAGATGAGCCATGCAATGCGCTTCTACAACCATATAATCGAACGCGGCGGAATGGTGGAGTTGTACGCTGTCAAAAAACCGGAGATCACCTTATCAACCCCTGTGGAGGCGTTTGAGGCGGCTTACGAGCATGAGCAAAAGGTCACAAGGATGATCAACGACCTGGTTGATCTGGCCCGCGAGGAGGGGGACAACGCGGCCCTTATCGGCCTCCTGCACTGGTTCGTTGCCGAGCAGATCGAGGAGGAGGAGCAGACCCTCAAGGCGGTAGAGCGGCTCAAGATGGTGGAAGGCAGCAAGGAAGGTCTCTTTATGCTGGACAAGGAGATGGGTGCAAGGCCTCTGATCGCAACCGCAACCATCCTGAATCCGGCTGCAACACCAGGCGAATAAATGAAGACACGATGGGCATCAAGGAGATGGTTCCCGAGCGACTGGGCACGGAAAGGGTCACCGACATCATTAAGGAGGAACTTTCCCACATCACCATGCTCAGCAATCAACTTAAGGAACTCAAGGGTTGATTCAGGCCGTTTGAGAGAAAAAGGTTGGGGGTCGCTGCAAGCGGCCCCCGCAGCCCCCAAGGAGAAGGAATGTTACTCAGCCCCAAGACCAGGATCGCAGAACTTCTGAAGGCTTTCCCTTTCCTGGAGGAGTTTCTGCCCCGCTACAACCCAAAGTTTAAGAAACTCCTTAACCCGGTCGCCCGCAAGACTATCGGCAAGATAGCCACGCTGCAGATGGCCGCCTCCAACGCCGATATTGAAGTCACCAGATTCATTGCCGATCTGCGGGATGCGATTAAGAGCCAGACCGGCCAGGAAGTTGGTATAATGAGCGCCGAGGAGATGGCAGAGCGGGCGAAAAGGATCAGGCAGATACTTGAGGAACTGCACGCAGCCGAGGGGAAGAATATCGAGGAACTGCAGGCGCGGTTCGCAGCCGAGATCAAGGACGTAAGCCCCACAGAGATCGCCGAGATCGAGCAGCAGTTGATCAAGACAGGCATCAGTGAGGAAGAGATAACCTCGATGTGTGATTTGCACGTGGCGGTTTTCAGGGAGTCACTGGATAAACAGGACTCTCCGGGGATGCAGCCCGGGCATCCGGTGCACACCTTCCGCGCCGAGAACCGGGAATTCGAGAAGCTGGCAAGACGGTTGAGCGAGCTGACCCGGGATGCCGACGAGCAGGCTTTGGCCGAACGTAAGGACGATCTTGAGGAAGTGCTGGATAATCTGGGCAAGATAGACATCCACTACACCCGCAAGGAGAACCAGCTATTTCCCTATCTGGAAAAACACGGGGTGCAAGGACCGCCCCAGGTGATGTGGGGGGTGCACGATCAGATTCGAGAGCACCTTAAGGCAGTTCGTGTCGGACTGACCCAGGGAAATCTCCAGGCAGTTAAAGAGCGCTCCTCAAAGCTGGCCGGTGCGGTGCTGGACATGATCTACAAGGAAGAGCAGATTCTTTATCCCATGGCCCTGGAGAAGCTGGATGAAACGGAGTGGTGGGAGATTCGCAAGGGGGAGCCGGAGATAGGGTATGCTTTAATAGATCCGCCGGGCGAGGAGTGGAGGCCGGAAATCGTGGAAGAAAGGAGCGAGGAAATGGCTAAAGAAAGAATTGAAGCAGGTTCGATGAACCTCAATGACCTGCCCGAAATCGTTGCTCGCAACATGAAACTGCCTCTGGACGTAGGCGAGCTTACCCTGGAGCAGATAAACATCATGCTCAAGCACCTGCCAGTGGACGTAAGCTTTGTGGACGAGTCGGATGAGCTGCGTTACTACTCCGACACCCCGGAGCGCATCTTCGCCCGAACCCCTGCGGTGATCGGCCGAAAGGTGCAGAACTGCCATCCACCCAAGAGCGTGCACGTGGTTAATAAGATACTGGAAGAGTTCAAGAAAGGCAGCAAGGATGCCGCCGAGTTCTGGATCGAGCTCAAGGGTAAGTTCATCCACATCCGCTACTTCGCCATGAGAGACGCCGATGGTAACTACCGCGGAACCCTCGAGGTTAGTCAGGATGTTACAGAGATCCGCAAGTTAGAAGGCGAGAGGCGGTTGTTGGACTGGGAGGATTAAGGAGAACGCCATGGAAGCAAAGAAGATAAAAATCCCAGCGATAAGCTGTCATCACTGTAAGATGACCATAGAGCGGGAGTTAGGTGAACTTGAAGGTGTAAGGAGCGTTGAGGTAGACGTTGATGCCAAGACCGCCCGCATTCGGTGGGATGCGCCTGCAACCTGGGAGCAGATCAAAAAGACCCTCACCGAGATCGGCTATCCACCTGAGGAATAGATACATGGAGAAGAAGATAGTCAAGATACCGGCGATCGGCGGCCACTACAGCCTCATCGAGATGCGGAACGAGCTGGCAAAGCTTGAAGGCGTAAAGGACGTAAAGGTGGATATCACCACCAAGCAAGCGCGTTTCATCTGGGAAGCACCCGCCACATGGGAGAAGATCAAGGAGCGCATAAGCGCCATCGGCTACCCGCCCCAGGAGTGAAGCCCGACGCATAGAGACCGCTAGGAGGACTGATGCCGCCTAAATCTCAAAAGACCGAGATACCCATAATCGGCATGACCTGCACCAACTGCGCGTTGACAATCGAGCGCTCGCTGAAGCGCAAGGTGCCCGGTCTGATCTCGGCCAACGTAAACTTTGCAACAGAGCGAGCATCGGTGGAGTTCGATTCTAAGTTAGCCGATCTCAAGGTGATAGCCGACGTTGTCGAGCGGGCAGGCTACAAGGCGGTTCTGCCTGATGACGACGCGAAAGCGGCGGACGCCGAGCAGGAGGCACGGGAGAAAGAGGTTCGCAGGGAGCGCACCGCGTTCTGGGTGGGTGTGGCGTTCACCGTTCCCCTGTTCGTTTTGAGCATGAGCAGAGATTTTGGGCTCGTAGGCGCGTGGGCTCACCAGCCCTGGGTCAACTGGCTGTTCCTTGCTCTTGCTCTCCCGGTTCAGTTCTTTACCGGCCTGGGATTCTACATCGGAGGCTTCAAGTCCTTAAGGAACCGCTCGGCCAACATGGAGGTGCTGGTGGCGATGGGCTCCTCGGTGGCATTCTTCTATTCCCTGGCGGTAATCCTGGTACCCCTGATCGCTCCAGGCATAAGCATCGGCGAACACGTCTACTTCGAGACCGCAGCCATGATCATCACCCTTATCAAGCTCGGAAAGATGCTTGAGGTGATGGCCAAGGGAAGGACGTCGGCGGCAATACGAAAGCTGATGGATCTTGCCCCCAAGATCGCCCATGTGATTGATGCCGACGGAAACGAGAAGGATGTTCCGGCTGATCAGGTGAGACGAGGCGACGTAGTAATAGTCAAGCCCGGCGAGGCGATACCGGTAGACGGGAAGGTAATTGCCGGAAGTTCCTCAATAGATGAGAGCATGCTGACCGGCGAGTCCATACCGGTGGACAAGAAGGAAGGGGCTGAGGTGTTCGGCGCCACCGTCAATCAACAGGGTCTTTTGAAGGTTAAGGCCACCGGTGTTGGCTCGGAGACCGCACTCGCCCAGATCATAAGATTGGTAAGGGCGGCGCAGGGTTCGAAGGCACCCATTCAGAGGTTAGCGGACAGGGTGTCCGGTGTGTTCGTGCCCACGATTATCGGAATAGCGATCGTGACCTTTGCTTTGTGGTGGGGATTGGGAGGCGAGTTCGTTCCTGCCATGCTAAGGATGGTTGCGGTTCTTGTGATCGCCTGCCCCTGCGCATTAGGATTAGCCACACCGACCGCAATAATGGTAGGTACAGGCAAGGGTGCGCAGATGGGCATCCTCTTCAAATCGAGTGAGGCGCTGGAGACCGCCCACAAGCTGGACACGATAATGTTCGATAAGACCGGGACCATAACAGAAGGCAAGCCGGTGCTTACCGATTGGTTGCCTCTGGATAACGGAGATGAAGGACTTGTTCTCGCCGCAAGTGCTGAGCGCGGCTCCGAGCATCCTATTGCGAAGGCGGTGGTTGAGGGAGCGGAGGGGAAGGGGGCGAAACTTAAAGAACCGAGGGATTTCAAAGCGGTCTCAGGATTCGGGGTAACAGCCACAGTCAATGGCAAAGATGTGAAAGTAGGCAAACCCGACTGGTTCGAGTTGAGCAGTGAGATTAAAGGCAGAGTGGATGAGCTGGCATCGGCGGGCAAGACGGTGATAGTGGTTGAGGTGGATGGCAAGGTGGTAGGACTCTTGGCAGTAGCAGATGAAGAAAAGCCCTCCTCCCATGAAGCGGTAGCTTCCCTTAAGTTTCTGGGGTTGGTACCTGTGATGCTCACAGGCGACAACGAACGGGCGGCTCAAGCCATTGCTCAAAAAGTGGGAATTGATAAAGTAATCGCCGGGGTTCTTCCAGAGAAAAAGGAATCCTACATCAATGAATATCAAAAGGATGGGAGGAGGGCGGCGATGGTGGGTGACGGCATCAACGACGCGCCTGCCCTGGCACGGGCGGACGTAGGGATAGCGATAGGCACTGGCACGGATATAGCGATGGAGGCATCGGATGTAACCCTGGTGGGCGGCGACCTTGCTGGCGTAGCCAAGGCGATCAAACTCTCCAAGGCAACCATGCGCACCATAAAGCAGAACCTGTTCTGGGCGTTTGCATACAACACCGCGCTCGTTCCCCTGGCTGCCGGGGTATTCGCCGCGGTAGGGCTTCTGCCGGGCTTCATCCTTCACCCAATGCTCGCCGCCGGTGCCATGGCGTTTTCGAGTGTGACTGTGGTGTTAAACAGTTTGAGGCTCTCACGGAAAAAGATATAATTATGAAGTGCAATGACACAGTCATTGCAGTCCAAAAGATTTTATGGAGTGCAACGAGCGTCTCGTTGCTTGCGACAACACGGTTGTCGCACTCCAGAATAGCGTTGTATAATGAGCGATGATTTAATCTACAAGCAGCACAAACACAATCCACCTCATCTGTTCATCCCCAAAGCCAAATACTTCATCACCGCTTCTACATACCAGAAAAAGCCTTTTCTAAGTTCTCATGAGAGCAAATCGCGTCTCCTGGAATCCATAATTAAAGGATGCGATAAATCCAACTGGTTATTGGAAGATTGGGTTATACTCGACAATCATTATCACCTGATGCTGCAAGCCCCTGAGGAGGATCCTGATTTATCCAAAATGATCAGTGAAATCCATCGCTTTACCGCTCTCTGGATAAAGAAAAATGCCTTGGAAGCGAAATCGGCTAAAAGAATCTTCTGGAACTACTGGGATAGATGTATTACTCACGAACGGTCTTACTTTGCCAGACTAAACTACATTTACTTCAACCCGGTAAAGCATGGATATGTCCCAAATCCTGAAGATTATCCGCATGGGAGTTATTATTACAGAATAAAGACTGAAGAAGAACGCCTCAAAAAACTACAACAAGATTATCCTTGGGGTCGTGTCAATGTCAATGACGATTTCTAGCTTGACGCAACAACACGGTTGTCGTACTCCAAAAACCCACTCTGGAGTGCAACGAGCGCCTCGTTGCATGCAACAACACGGTTGTTGCACTCCAAAATAATCTGTAAATGCCTGATAAGATAAAAGTGCTTTTTCTCTGCATCGGCAACTCATGCCGCTCCCAGATGGCGGAAGGGTTACTCAGACATCTTGCAGGCGAGCGGTTCGAGGTGGAAAGCGCAGGCACCATCCCTTGCTTCGTTCAGCCTAATGCGATCCAGGTTATGGGTGAACTGGGCGTTGACATATCCGGGCAGCGCTCAAAGCACGTGCAAGAATTTCAAGGCCAGTCCTTCGATTACGTTATCTCCCTGTGCGGCGAGAACAACTGCCACTCGTTTATAGGAAAGGCAGGCCAGAGCCTGCACTGGCCGTTTTCTGACCCGATCAGCGCATCCGGAACCGAGGAGAAGGTGCTGGGTGAGTTCCGCACCGTAAGGGACGCAATCAGAGCGAAGCTGGAAGAGTTCATAGCCGACCCTGGTTCCTTCTCCTCTGATTATGGAGTGCAATGACCGTGTCATTGCTACAACAACACGGTTGTTGTACTCCAAAGGACTTTCGTGAATGTTGCTTTCATCCCCATGTCAAGTAAAATTAGCTAAAGACTCAAGGAGGAGAAATGACTGTAGAAGAGGCGATCAAGACCGCAATCACCTACGAGACCAGGGTGCGAGACGTTTACCAGGAGGCGGTGGAAAAAGCAACCGACGAGAAGGGCAGACGCATCTTCAAGCTTCTGGCCGACGAAGAACAGCACCATCTTGACTTCCTTTATTCAAAACTTGCGATGTGGCAGGCATCAGGAGAACTCACCATCGAAGGACTCAGAACCGCTCTTCCCTCCAAGGAAAGAATCATCGAAGGCACCAAAAAGATGAAAGCCCAGGTCTCCCGGAAGGACTACGGGGCCGAGATCAACATGCTCCAAAAGGCTCTTGAAGCGGAAAAGGTAACATCGAGCTTCTACAAAAAGATGGTTGAAAAACTCCCCGGCGATGCCCAGAAGATGTTTGCCCAATTCGTGGAGATCGAGGAAGGACACCTCGCCTTAGTGCAGGCAGAGCTGGATTCGGTTACAAAGATGGGCTACTGGTTCGACTTCCGCGAGTTCGATCTCTACGGCAATTAATCACCCCACGACTTTGCTCACAAAGTCGCGGGGACCCCAAAATCTTTTCGACAATCGCCGGAATACTTCATCAAGATTCTAAAATCGGCAATCCTCAAACAATGTGGTCTGACAAGGAAAGAACTTGAAACTCTGTTATGACCGAGTCCATTATTTCGCTAAGCAACAAGCCTTGCTCACCCCGTCATTGCGAGCCACCGCAGGTGGCGTGGCTCCGTAGGATGACGGCTGCGGAACAATCTCATTGAGATTGCTTCTTCCTGACGCCTGCGACGTTAGGACTCGCAATGACTAACCCTTCTTTCGGAAACTTCATCTCCCCTAACCACCGACCTACAATCACCCCGCGCTTGACACCCACTTATGCTCGGATATATTACTAGCCTATGAGCAGGATTGAAGATTTCAAAAAAGAGCGCGAGCGGCTGCACAAGAAGCTGATGGAGTTCGCGGGAAAGAATATGAAGACGTTCCATCACCTCGACTGGCAGACATATCAAGAGGGTGCTCTCGATGCAAAGACCAAAGAGCTTCTGGGACTGGTGGCCTCGCTTGTGCTGCGATGCGAGGACTGCATCACCTACCATCTTATCAGATGCAAGGAGGAAGGGGTTACATCTGCCGAATTCGAGGAGGCCCTGATGGTGGGATTAATGGTGGGCGGTTCTATCGTAATCCCCCATCTGAGAAGGGCGGTTGATCTGTGGTGCGACATGAAGGAGGGAAAAAATGACTGATGAACAGAAAAAGGAGCTTTTCTCAAACCTTATCCACAAGGTAAGTCAGGCCACGCGTCCCGTAACACAACCTGACTCTTCCCTTTCATCTTCTGAAGCACAGTCAGGCGACGATGCCGATGCCAGGCTTCAGGCAGTATGTGATCTCCTCAAAGAAGAAGTTCCCCACTACGACTGGGTAGGATTCTATCTGGTAGACCCCAACAAGGAACGTGAACTTGTTCTCGGCCCATTTGCCGGCGAACCCACCGAACACGTTCGCATCCCCTTCGGCTACGGCATATGCGGGCAGGCCGCTGAGCGAAAGAAGACCTTTATGGTCCCGGACGTTGCCAGGGAGCAAAACTATCTCTCTTGCAGCCCGCACGTCAAATCCGAGATCGTACTGCCCGTACTCAGACAGGGCGAGGTGATGGGGGAGCTGGACATTGACTCCAACACCCTGAATGCGTTTTCGGAGGAGGACAGGGCTTTCCTCTTAAAGGTCTGCTACGCCGCTACCAGGCTGTTGCAGCGCTCACAGGAGGCAAGAAAAACCCAGTACCCGTACCCCTTCGGGGCATTCTCATAATTATTCGGAGCTTACGCTCCGCGCACAAGGAGATAACACCCGTAACACGCCTTGCGTAATATAGATGATAAGTTGCATTGGCAGGAGATTTAAAAATCGGAGGTTTTGGAAATGAATAGCTCAGTAAGCAGTTATCCCTTCATCAGACAAGGGGCTTAAGCCCCTTGTTGGGAGATTGTAAGACAGAGAAGAAAGAAAAAAATCAAAGGAGAACGACATGAAGCGCTACGTCTGCAACGTGTGCGGTTACGTGTACGACCCCGGGGTAGGCGATCTGGATTCGGACATCCCTGCTGGAACCGCGTTTGAGGATCTACCGGATGATTGGACATGTCCGGTGTGCGGCGCGTCCAAGGACGACTTCTCGCCCGAAGAGTAGAATCAACCGGGATCTAATCCCCCTGCCACCAATAACAAAAAGAAGAAGGATACGAATCCAGGCCTTCCTTACAGCATGCGAGGCAACGGATGGGGATGAGTAAACTCCTTTTCACTTGACTTCGCATATAAAGTATCTATAATAAGCGTAGGATGTTTTTGAGATATTAGGGATGAGACGGAAGATACCGCAAAAACAGAAGATGAGGAAAATAATATGGAGTGTAGGATCAGCGAGGGACAAGGAGAATTCTCTGTCCTGCTGCCTTTAAGACAATCAAATCAATGCTCCTACATCGTCTTTTGCACGGGAGAAGGAAAGAAATCCACCCGCTCAAGGATCATCGCTGTAGGAACGATACTCGATTCCCACCTTGCAAAAGAGCTCTCAACCCGGGAGGACACACTTCCCCCTCACCGATGACAGATTCTGGACAACTTTACTGAGAGACTCAAAGACGAGTATACTTTTCAGAATCCGCTATGAAATTATCCATTAGGATAACTCTAAAAATGGATTGCCAAGAGCCCCTTTTGCAACTCTATAAATTACGCAACTTAACTGAAGGCAACCTGGCACGACGCTTGCTACCCTCCAGAACGAATGGAGGTTGTGATGAAGCTAAACATAGAGAAGAAGGAAAAGGAGCGTTTGAAGAAGGAGTTGATCCGCAAGCTTGAGGCGAGAATCCGCCAGGCTCAAACTGCGGATGCAACCCGCGCCTACTAGATTAAGATTCAATGCCTCCTCATAAAATGCGGCTCCCCTGTGGGGGGGCCGCTTCCTTTTACCCCAAACCGACGCTGCGCATTGCTTTGGGGACCCGATCTGGTTTGTAAGGTGTTTGCTTACTTAAAGACCGTGATTACAATCCTGCGGTTTAGAGCGCGCCCCTCCTCGGTCTCGTTCGAGGCCACAGGCTCTTTAGAACCCAAGCCCCTCGCGGTGATAAGATTCGGACTTATCCTCTCCACCCCAACGAAGTAGTTTCTTACAATCTCGGCCCTGGCCGCAGAGAGTGCCTGGTTGTCCTTATACCTCTCTCTGAACCCCTCGGCTAGAGGAACGTTATCGGTATGCGCCTCGACCCGCAACACCTTCCCCGGATAGTTGGCAAGGAACTCGCCAATCCTGGCAAGAACTCGATATCCTTCGGGGAAAGGTATCTGGGCCGAGCCCTCGTCGAAGCGGATCGCCTGCTCGGTCACGGTGATACGAACCAGGCTGTCGCTATCCACTATACCAAGCCCGTGGATACGGCCCACCTCTTCAAGCGCCTCACGTCTCAGACGCTCGATATCCGCACGTTCCCTCTCAAGGGCAGCGCGCTCCTTTTTGATTTGATCAAGCTCTTCACGTAAGCGGTCGCGCTCACGCGCCAGTGCCTCCTCACGCAGACGCCTTGCACGCTCGGCCTGCTCTGCTAAGATACTGTCCTTCTCAGCCTTGCGGGCATCGCCGAACAAGACGTTTAAGGAAAACTGGTGAAGAATCATCGAGGTATCGGCAGCCCCGTAGTTTAACGCCGTGCCGTAGCAAAGCTCGAAGTCCGTCTTCTGTAGCCGGTGTGTGCGCAGGGTTACGCCCAGGGTGGGTGAAAAGCCTGAAAGCTCATCCGTCCCGTAGCGTATCCCGGCACGCAGTCCAAGATGATCGCGAAACAGATAGGCCTCTGTGCCTAAATGAAGCTTTAAGACATTCTCTCTGAATCTCAAAGCCAGATCGCCGGCCAAAAGAAGGGATGAGAAGGGTCCCGATCCATTAAGCACCGGTTCCCAGACAATCCCGGTATGGACAATAGGGGATGAATAAAGATCAAACGCCGTCTCCACCACGGATAATCCCAGGCCAAGCCCTTTCGGTAAAGAAACCAAGCTGCCTATGGAAAAGAAAGCGCCTTTCGTAAATCGCTCTTCAAAGGCGTAGCGGTCAGGTTGCTCCGGGCTTCTCCAGATACTATGAGTGCCAAATGCCGCACCCAAGTTGAAGTGTTTCCCCAAGGGAACGGCCCAAAAGAAGCGCGCATCTGCATCACCGCTTCCCCTGTCTGCCATGCCGGGGATATGCCAGTAGAAGAGATTTCCCCCTATGCTGCCCAGGCCACGCACCGGCTGAACATAGCTAAAGCTCCAGTATCTATTCCAACGGTACAGCGTGGCAGACAGAGCCGTAACCGGCCGCATCCATCTAGCGGGCAATGCAGGATTGGTGAGAGCGGAGAACGCATCATCAGCGACTGCCACCTGATCACCTCCCAGGCCTAAGGTGCGTGCGGAGAAGGATACATCCTCGAATGCCGAAAGGCCTCCTGCCGCAAGAAGCAGCACAACCAGACGCTTTATCATTAAAATCCTCCGGGATGATCCATTTCAGTTGAAGGATAGCCCGCAAGAGAGAAAAGTCAAATTAACCATTAAGGACAACAAGACGCATGGGCCGACGGGAAGGTCGGCCCGGCTGAGCCTCTATCCTTCTCTAACGCAGCAGGATGACCTTTTTTGTCGCCGTCTTAGCAGATTGAAGGCGAATAAAGTAGACGCCGGGCGAGTGGTGTGTTACGGGCCAGGTGATTGTGCCGGATGATCCGCTGACGTGCAATTCATCCACCTTTCTGCCCACCGCGTCGAAGACAGCGAAGCTGGCGTGGAAGCCTTGAGGCATATCGAAGTATTGCAGGACGATTTGACGTCCGACCGAAGCTGAGAGCCGCCAATTGGATGGATGTGTTACGGGTGTTACGGGCGGCTCCTCGGAAATGCCTATCCTCGCAAGATCCGCAACGGGGAAGAAATCCGAACCCTTATCATCTCCACAGCTCGCAATCGTAGCCACCTTATTGGAAGCCATCACGTGGTAGATCGCATGGGCTGTTGCGTCGCCAAGTGCACTGGTGTAGCGGTAGTACTCCCCTGTGTGTAGAGTTCCCTGCCAGATTTCTGTTTTGTCTCCTCCATCTCGTGGAATCCTTGTCACTGTGACCTCCGTACTGTCTTTGAATGCGACAACATGAAGTCGAGAATAATAATCCCTGCCGCCTCCGGAAAGTGATGTCTCAACGGGGAGATAAAACTCTGTTCCTAGACCGGTGCCGCCTCGGTCTATTCCCCGAACCATGTAGAAGGCAATCATGCTTGCACCGTAGCTGGCCCAGGGAGTCTGAGCAACCGAGATATCCTTATCCGCATGTATGTAAAGGGCTATCCTCTGAGGCATATCCATTCCCTTGATCTCACCCTTTTTAGGACACACCACCTGCCAGATCGTATCAGCGGGATCATCAAGATCGGTAACGACAACCGTTGCATCGTCTTCCCAGGGGATGATGTTCAAATCCTGAGATGCCTCTGTCCAGTTATGACAATAGGTAATGAAATCCTGACCGGTGAAGGTTCCGTTGAACGCAGGTGCGTATGTGCCTACAACCCCGCTGAGCCCGCTGAGAGTCACCGCCGACACAGGCTTGGTTGACTCAACCGAGAAGATTAAGGGATGGGGAGTCGGAGAGTCTTGGAGATAATACTCGGCGCTATCCAGATCGCCCTCCCATATTATTCCACCTTCATCTATATCGCGAACAACGACATGGGTACTATCGTAATAGGCGAAGACAGCTATAACCGCATCGCTTACAGAAGAGATTTTGGGCCCCACAGATAGAGCTTGGTACTGAGTGGGCTGTTGTTTCCATCCACCGCGTACCAGCAGCCTAATCCTTCAATAAACGGATCGCCACTGAGAACCGAAAACCCTTTGGGGGCAATAATTCTGTATACACCTGCGGCGAGATCGCTTACCAGTTTATACTCCTCCTCCATCAAGGTATCAAACCAGACGGACTGACCATCGGAGTCTACTACCTGGAATTCGGTCGAATCAGCCTAGGAAAAGATCACCACATCGCCGTAGGTATACACGTAGGTGGCAAAGGTATCCTCTTCGGACAACGCGGGGAATTGAAAGCGCCCGACAGTATGGGTGGGTTCGGAGTCATCAAGGACAGACATCAGTATGCCGCCGACTGCATAATCCGACCACTGGTTCTCACCCGATCCGTAGAGGACAAACCCAGCGCCCATAACCAACACCACCAGCACCGCACTCCAAAACACGTTTTTCTTCATGCCTACCTCCTCTTGATTGTTTTAACCTCGGCTGCATCGAGCAGCCCCCACTTACATAAAAGAACCTGCTTCCCTCAATATAGTCTTTTTCAAAAAGATGTCAAGTGAATCGTGGGAGGCCGCGATGTTCATGCTCTTGACAGGATTAAGATATTGGGATTTCAGGAGTTGACATAAGGCCCTTCCGGAGTTAAAGTTAGATATGCGGACAACAATCTATTTGATAAGACATGGAGAGTGTGCCGGCAATCGGGAAGGACTGTTCAGAGGCAGATATGACTTTCCCTTAAACGAGGTAGGACGCAAGCAGGCCATCTGGTTGGCTGAAGAACTCAAAGACGTAAAGTTCGACGCGGTCTACACCAGTCCACTTTCCAGGGCTATGGAAACTGCTGAGGCGATCTGTAGAAGTCAAGGGATTGAGCCGATCGTAGAACAGGGCTTTAATAACATCCACCTTGGTTCCTGGGAGGGTAAGCCTAAGAAAGAAATCGCCGAGCGATTCCCCAAAGAATTCAGACTGTGGCGCAGTGAACCGGAGAAGCTAAAGATGAAGGGTGCCGAAACCCTGTCCCAGGTACAGGAAAGGGCTGTTGCCACGCTCGTAAGAATTACCAAAGAAAGGATGGGAGGAGGGTTCGCGGTGGTGACCCACCGTGCGGTGCTCAAGCCGTTGATTGCCGGTATCTTAGGCATCCCTGCCCCCTACTTCTGGAAGCTGCACCCGGAAACTGCCTCCTATTCGATAATTGAGCACACCCCCCGGGGGTACGCGCTTTCGTTATTTAACCAGACCAAGCACCTGAAGGAGTTCATCCGTGAAGATGTATAGGTCATTATTGATTCTGGGACTGGTTGGTGTGAGTTACGGGCAGGTAGAGATCAACGGTCAATACGAGAACGTGTTAAGTGTCCAGCACATCAAGAACTTCTCGATTCTTGATCTCAACAATCTTCTCTTCTCGGTGGAAGGCGACCTGGGCTCATCATCCTTCCTGCACGCAGATGCCGAGGCCTCGCTTCCGTTCGGATCGGTTGATGTCAACCTGCTGGATTTTGTGCCTGATTCCCTGGCTGATATGATCCCCGATTCCCTCAGATCTCTATACGACTATAAGCTGGAGCCCTCGTTCCGCATATCAAATGCCTACATGTCCATCTCATGGAAGAGGCTGGTGGTGAGGTTGGGCAAGCAGCCCCTGGCCTGGGGCACGGGATATGTGTGGAATCCCACCGAGATCATCGCCCCCAGGCTGGCGTACGATCCCAGTTATCGCAGGGACGGCGAGAACGCATTAAGGCTTTCGTATTCGTGGAGATACGGCGGAGGAGCGGAAGTGATTGGTGTGTTGCGGGGCAGACCGGATAGCAGTATGGCGATCTTAAGGCTCAAGGAGAATCTTTTAGGCTTCGACCTTGCCGCAATCGGCGCCTGGCTCTGGGACACCACCACAACTCCAGATACAACTCGGAGAAGATTGATGCTGGGCGGTCAGTTCGCGGGTGAGATAGGCAACATCGGCCTGTGGGCCGAGGGCGGATATAACCTATATGAAGAAGATCCATTGAGTTACGCTGAGTTTGTAGTGGGTGCCGATCACACCTTCACCTTTCGCACCCACGTTATGGCCGAGTATCTTTACTACGGGAGAGGTTTTGACTCTGCAGATGACTACACCTTCACCGGTTGGCTGGAGAGGGCATCTGGGCTTCGTAAAGCGATGGGGCAGCATCTGTTATATGTTGGCGCGGATCAGACGATTATAAGCTTCCATAATGTGGGCATCTCCGCGATCGTGAGCCCGGTGGATGGCTCCGGTATCGTAATCCCTCGATTGAGCCTGAACCTCGCCGACAACCTTGATCTATCCGCGTTCGGTTTGATCTCCTTCGGGGACGAAGAATCGGAGTTTGGCGCTGCACCAGTCAAGGGCGGAATTTTGAGATTAACCGGATACTTCTGATCTTCTCAGCCACAGACCGTTGAAGTTACGGAGTTCTAACCTGTTTCCTTTCCGATGCTTAGCGACAACTCAGGGTTGACACCCTCCTTAAAAAGGTTATAATATAACGTTCGAGGTGCCACCAACGGCACCAATAAGGAGTAAATAGATGCGTTTATTCGTCGGAAACCTTCCCCGCTCCTACGAGGAGGAAAAGGTACGCGAGATCTTCGCTGAACACGGGGAAGTAAGTAAGGTAGCGGTTCCCAGAGATCGCTACACTAACGCCCCTCGCGGTTTTGCTTTTGTAGACATGCCGAATGACGAGGAGGCCAAGGCGGCCATTGAAGCCACTAACGGAACAGAGCACGAGGGCCGCCAGATTAGAGTAGAGGAAGCCCGCCCTCCACGCGAACGCGGCGGCTTCTCCAGAGGCGGTGGAAACCGCTGGTAAAACAAAAAGATACCTTTCTCGTCATTCTTGACAGTTAGTTGATCGAGATCGAGAGAAAGTGATAGGGGCCGACTTCAGGTCGGCCCCTATCTTTTATATCACAGGGCACCCTGGATCGACCAGCCAACTGATCAACTAAGCGGGGATTGACAGGGAAGCTTTGTCCCATATACTTCTACCCTAAGGAGGCAAGCTTACTGCCTCTATGTGAGGTAAACGCTCTTTAATGTAATGGAGGAAGCATGGGAAAGGCAAAAGCCCCTATAAAGAAGAAAACCGCCAAGGCGACCAAAAGGACCTCTAGGAAGAAAAAAGCCGGCGGCAAAAAGAAGCGCAAGAAGTAATTTGGTCTTGAGCCCATCGGGTTGTAAGCTCTGGTGGTCAGTGAGATTAGTAGCGCAGACCTTTAGGTCCGCCTTTATTTTTAGCGAGGCTAATACCCTATGAGCGCATAAAGCGCTCAAGGGGCACGCTGAGCCTCGCACTACATGCTGTGTGCTATACATGTAGTGCGGGACTTTAGTCCCGCTAAATAAAACTCAACGAAAAGGAAAGGTTAGGTTGACAAAAAACATGGTCTGATTTACTCTAACCCAATGAGGAAGAAGCGAATACGCCTCAAGTCTTTCGATTACCTGGGTGCTTACAGATACTTCGTGACCATCTGCACGCATAACCAGAAGCAGGCATTCACCAGCGAGGGGCGCGTAAGAACCGTCTCTGACATTCTGAAAGAAACCGCTGAGCAGGAAGGATTCACGGTCTGGGCCTGGTGTTTCATGCCGGATCATTTGCACATCCTTGTCGAAGGTGTTAATGAGAAATCCGATCTCCGCCGGTTCATGAAGATATTCAAACAGAAAAGCGGCTATCAGTGGAAGCAGATTGAAGGCGAAAAGTTATGGCAGGAAGATTACTTCGAGCGCATCCTGCGGCGGGAAGAAACCACCCCAAAGGTCATAGAATACATTCTCAACAACCCTGTGCGGCGTGGTTTGGTTTCTTCTCCGGAGGAGTACCCCTTCTCCTATTCTCTTTTAGACAACAACATGTAGCGCGGGACTTCAGTCCCGCAGCGAGTCTAAAGACTCGCTCTACACGAATATAATCTGGAATTGTGATCAGTCAAGGTAGAACATGTAGCGTGAACCCCAGAGTGCCCCCTTTGGACATTAGGTTCGCAGCGAGTCTAATACCCTATGAGCGCATAAAGCGCTCAAGGGATACGCTGAGACTCGCACTACATGTCTTATTCCACAAGAGAAGCAATTTACTCCGGTATCGTAGCGATGATCTTGGGATCGACCTTGTACTGTTTCAGGAATTCGCGCCGCTTGAACTTCATGGTCTTGACCCAGTTACGGTAGACATCCATCTTCTTATTCTTCTCAAAGAAAAGGATAGGATTGAGGATTTCTGCCGGCACCTTTTTGAGCAAATCCGCGTTCTCCTTAGCCTCCACGTCCACAATCTCGTAGCCGAAGTCAGGATCAAGCTGCCAGGCTATCTTACCGGCAAGCATCCCCTCAAGCATCGCTGACGAGTGAGGAATCTTGACCTTGAGTGCTTTGCCCGCCTCAACGTCATTCGCATCGCCGCCGATATAGCCGGTGTTCATGAGCCAGGTCTCGAGATTTGGTATCTGGGCACTAAGCTCTGCAAACCGGACCGCCTGAAGACCCATCGCCTTTGGGAAGAAGGGCTGGGTGAAGGGCGAGCGTGTTCTGCCGCGCTCCTTGCCCGCTGCAGAGGTCTTGGTGGTCTCGCCCAACATAAAATAGGCCGCTGCCTGTTCGGTAGAGACAAAGCGCACGATGCCGGGCATGGCCGCGTCCGGTCCCTCGTCCCGGTTCAGGATGCCCATCGAACGCACGGACGGAATATCCCGCAAATCCGCCGCACCCTCGATACGCGACATGGGGATCACCGAACGACCGTTCTGGGTCCAGACCAAAAAATCCCAGCCGTCTTCCGGGATGCCATAGGCATCCACTTTATCCTCAATATTGACCTCCCCACTGATGTAGGCGTCCACGTTTTTCTGCAAAGCGCCGGTGATGATCAGGTAGTCGCGCAAACGCTTGACTTCTTCAGGAGTAAGACGTTCCTTGGAGAAATCGAACCCGCCCTCAGCATCGGTGTAGACGTTCTCTACCCAGGCCGCGGGATCGAGGGTGCCTTTGTAGATAATCGGTTCCGATTCCTCCTTAAGCCCCCAGGTCTTGGCGAACGCGCCATTCTCAGTGATTGTAATCTTCCCTCCCGGCCACAGGCACACCATGTCGTCCTGGATCGGTTGGGTCAGCTCGCCCTGCTTGGAGAATGTGGTGGTGGTCTTTCCCGTTCCTGAAAGCCCCATCACGGTCATGGTGATGCGCTCGCCGCGGATGGTCACCGCCTTGGCCCCGGCGTGAAGCACCAGGCCGCCGCGCTGATAAACGTAGTCGTTAAGCATTCTGAGAGCCCCCTTCTTGGACTCGCCGAAGTAGTCCGCACCGATCACGTATGTTGTGTAGTTCTCTAGGTCTACAATAATGGCCTGCCCGCCCGGCATGTCGGGAAGTGGAAACTCGGGAACCATCACCACCCGGATCACCGGTTTGTACTCCTCGGCAAGCTGCTCGGGCGTCTCTACCGCATCGCGCGGGAAAGAAAGAATCTGCTGCATGCCGGCAACGTTCGCGCACGGCAGGGTGTAAAGCCACTGGATAGGGAAGCGCCGCTCGTCCAGCCCGTAGTAGCCCTGGATCTCGATCAGCCTGCCCTGCAGTTCCACATACTCCCACACCCGGCTCAGGATGCGTTCGGCGCGATCAGGCTCGATCACCTTGCTCGAATAAAGATGCGCATCGGGCTCAGGAGCGATGACGTAGGTGTATTGGGCTTTCCGCGCCTTGTTACGCGCGATCTTCGAGATGTTACCGTATTTCGTAACATAGCAGGCCGGTGTGTGTTCCAACGCCAGCCGGCGCAGGTCGGCTTGCGACGGGTTCTTGATGTAAGCTACGTTGAACGGATGCGGCTCCTCCTGGGGCGGCACCCGCTTGACCTTCGACATCTATATCCTCCTGGGATTCAGCTCAAGCCTCTTACAATACGTATCTTACTCAGGGAAACGGGAATTGCAAGTGGTCGGCGTCGTGATTACTCTACTGTTTAAATCGGCGCCAACTCGTCAGGTTTGAGTGGCACTCGTCACCAAAAAGATGGTCAAATGCTGGTCAAAAGCTGGTCAAAAGCTACCCAAAAGATGGACAAAAGCGCGACTGCGTCGCAATTACAGATTGAAGATTCAAGATTGAAAGATTTAAAGATAGCTCCGCAAGCGTCGCCCTCCGGTGCAAATATCAAAATGCAAAGCAAAGTTAAGGGGGCTGACAGCCGTCGGCCGTGAGCTGTAAGCTGTTTGCCGTGAGCTCCTAGGGGGGTTGACAAGCAGCTTCTTTGGAATAAATTTAGATATGAGTTTAAGAAGAGAGCTTTTATTTCTCATTTCACTTTCATTTGGGCTCTTCATTTTTTGTGGGGAAAGGGAACTGACACCCCAAGAGATTTTTAGGTCAGATTCGTTTTATACCGAGGCTTTGCGTTATGAAAAATTTGGAAATTTGGATAGTGCAAGGGTTTTATGTGAAAACGCCTTAAGAATAAACCCTAAACATTACGATGCTCAGAGAAAATTAGCTGCAATTTACTTCGTTACTCAAGATTACCCCCAGGCTGAAGGGACATACCGTAGTTGTGTTGAATTAAAGCCAGATGATTTTTGGACTCAGTATAACCTAGGCTTGGCCTTACTTTACCAAGGTAAATTCTCTGAAGCCGCATTAGCAATTCGGAAGGCCATCGAGATTGACTCTACCCGCATTTTTGCATTTATTCACCTTACTGGTGCTTTAATTGGTAAAGGCGATGTTGTTAACGCAGAAATCGAAATAAGAAAAGCCATGAGTATTGAGCCGCAAAACGTAGATTTTCGACTTCATCATGCCTGGATATTATTTGTAAAACAAGATTTCGATAGAATGGAAGAAGAGGTTGATAATGTTTTGCTCTCTAATCCAGATATTACGTTTGCCCATTATTTGCGAGCTATAATTTGGTTAGTCAGAAATAAACTAGATAGAGCTGAGGTCGAATTCAAAAAAGCTATCGAATTGGAGCCAAATTTACCTCAGTTACACGCTCTACTTGGAGGGGTGAAACTTAAAACGGGTAATTTGGGGGAAGCGGAAGAAGAATTAAAACGGGCGTTGGAGTTGGGTGATACTCACCCTTCAACATACAATAATCTTGCTACCCTTTATGAAAGGCAAGGTCGAACCCAAGAAGCAGAGGAAACATACATAAAAGCCATTGAATTAAGCAGTGATGACCCTACGCCTTACAACAATTTAGCATTTCTTCTATTTTACAAAGGTGAGTTAGACAGTTCATCAGTTGTTTTTTCAAAAGCCTTGACTTTAGCGAAAGAGGGCGAAGCACCCAGCATAAAAGATATTGCAGAGGATTTTACTAAAGTGTTACTCATTAAGGGCTGGGAAAATTGTATATTAGGCGATTTAGATGAAGCAACACTTGAGATTGATTCAGCAATTTCAGTGCTTAATAATTACGAAGTGCGTTCAAGAGGGAGTGAGAAGATACTTAAAGTTAATGCTAATACTCTGAGAGGTATAGTTTATCTTAAACAAAGAAAACCGGGCCAAGCTACCGAAAAGTTCGCCAAAGCCTTGGAAAACGATCCGAGAGATACTGTGGCCAGATATAACCTTGCCTTAGCTTATTTAATGGCTGGCCGTTTCGATAATGCAGAATTGGCAGCCTCAGCTGCTATTTATCTAGCTGGTGAAAAAGGGTACCCGGAAGGAGAAAGTCTCTTAACTTACATTAAGAAAAAGAGGGAGGAAAGAAATGCAGGGTTTCGTTTTCATTGGATTCAATTAGGTGCCCTTGTACTAGTCGTCGGTTGGCTTGCCGCTTCTATGTGTGTTTTCTTTCATAAAAAAATAGGGAAAACTAAAAAAGGTCAGGAATTCAGAAGGCGATGGGCATATACATTTATGTTGATTTGGATTGCTTTGGCATTCATTTTCTTTATCTTCCCATATACGAAGATTGTCACTTTCCCTACTGGCGGACAAGTCGAATTAGACCAAGATAGAATAAGACTCCCACAAGAAATAAGCCCTGATTTCTCACGTATTGCACAGCCCCAAATAATGACTTTTCCTGAAGAACCAAAATTCCAAATCGATATGGTTCTCGATTTAAGGAGTTACGCACCCCAATCTCCTTGACTTCCCTCTTTAATCTCCGCCAAATCACTTAACTACCCCACAACTCCGCTTCGCGTAGTCGCGGGGACCCCAAGGGGATCGTGCTGCATATGAGATCGCCACGGTCGCGATGACGTAATCCCCTCCCCCTTAATCCCCCTACCCTATGGGGTGCAGTAAAATTGGCACCCCAAGGGGCACGCTGTCCACAAAGGGAGGGGGAACTGTAGCCCTCACCCCAACCCTCTACCCTATAGGATACCCTATGAGATGCAATAAAGTTAGCATCTCAAGGGGCACACTGTGCAGTAAAGTAGGTATCCCACGGGGCACGCTGAGATCTGCCCCTACATCTTTATCCCTTTGAGCTTAAAATCGCTTGCGTGGGGTGGATTATAGTTTTCCGTGCACGCGGACCCTGCGCACGCAGGGAATAGACTTCAAACGCTCTATAAGCTCTGCCGAAGGGCTTACCCTTATATCCTTGCTCCGTATACGGGTGCGTTCGTTATCATCTTCGCCGTTACTCAAGTTTATGTAAAAGGCGCAGCGTCCCGGAAACTCCTCCGTCAGTTTGCGTATCTTTAGGAGATTCTCCCTGGAGACTTCTTGTTCGTCAAGTTCCACGATCATCTTATTCAGTCTTGCCCGTGCGGCGCTGAACGGGATTATCTCTTCACTGAAGAGCTTTGCCCTTGTATCATCCTCACTAACCGCTGCGCGTCCCTTAACCAGTATGGGTTCGTCTGAGCGAAGGATCGAACGGTGCTGCTCGTAGAGCCTTGCGAACACGAACACGTCTATCTCACCGGTGAAGTCGCGCAGGGTTATAATTGCATATTCACGTCCATTCTTGTCGCGCTTTGCTTTGCGAGCCGCAACTGCCCCGCCAACAACAATGGTTTTACCGTCCATACGTTCGTCTATCTCTTCGATTGGAGATACATCAAGCGCTTCGTAGAGGTCCTGGTAGTCCTCCAACGGGTGCCCTGACAGGTAAAAACCGAATGCGTCCTTCTCGTAGCTTAAAAAATCGGTGGGCTTGAACTTCTTTTGTTTGCGCCTCTCTGACTTTTCCTTGATACCTTGTGTATCGGCGAAAAGCCCTTGTTGTTTCTCAAGTATCAGCCCGCGCTTGTTCCCCAGTCGTGAGATCTCGTCGGGAAGATGAGCTATCAGAAGCTCCCGGTCCGGGTCGATTGAATCGAAGCAACCGGCTTTGATCAGGAACTCCGCACACTTGCGGTTCACCGTTCCGTGGGTGCGGGTAAGGAAGTCTCGCATGTCGGAAAAAGGCTCTTTTGAGTTCTCTTGCTCGATAAGCTCCGCCGCGCCTCTCCCCACGTTCTTAATAGCCCCGATGCCGAAACGGATTGCATCCCCTTGGATTAGGAACTCATAACCGCTTTTGTTTATCTCCGGCGGAAGGATCTTAATCCCGAACTTGCGGGCATCGGCGATGAACTGAGCCATCTTTGCTTCCGAATGTCCCATCTCGTTGGTCAAAAGGGCGGTGAAGAACTCAAGCGGGTAGTTGGCCCTAAGATATGCGGTGGCGTAGGAGATATGGGCATATCCGGCGGAGTGCGACTTGTTGAATCCGTAGCCCGAGAAGGGCGCGATCTGGTCGAAGATAGCCTTAGCTACCTTCTCAGGTACCCCCTCTTTCTTTGCCCCTTCGAAGAACTGCTGCTTCATCTCGGCCATGAGTTCTGGTATCTTCTTTCCCATGGCGCGGCGCAGGTGGTCGGCCTGAACGTAAGAAAATCCGGCGATAGCTCGGGCGGTTTGCATCACCTGCTCCTGGTAGATGAACATACCGTGGGTTCCGGCAAGCACCGGTTCCAGACGCGGATGCAGGTAGGTGATCTCGCTTTCTCCGTGTTTGCGGCGGAAGAACTCATCCAGATCAATGTTGGCCAGTGGTCCGGGTCTGTAGATTGCGATAACCGCGATGATGTCCTCGATCTGGGTAGGACCAAGTTTTCTCAGAATCTCACGCATACCCCTGCTTTCCAGCTGGAAGATGCCAGTGGTCTCGGCGCGTTGCAACAGCTGGAAGGTTTTTTTATCATCCAGGGGAAGATTTTTGGTGTCGATTTTTTGACCGTCTTGGTTGATGAGCTTCTCGCTCATCTTGATCACCGACAGGGTTCTCAGCCCCAGGATGTCCATCTTTAAAAGACCGATTGAGTCCACGGCCTTCATGTCGAACTGGGTCGAGATACCGTCGTCTGCAGCCTTGTAGAGGGGGATGAACTCGGTCAATGGCTCGGGAGTAATCACCACGCCTGAGGCGTGGATTGATGCGTGGCGCGATATGCCCTCAAGCTTCTGAGCGACGTTAAACAGTCGCTCGTAGAGAGGATCGGTCTTGATGGCCTCGGTAAGTTCCTTCTGGGTGTTGCGTGCCTCACGAAGACTTGCGTTAAATGGGATGAGCTTTGCCAGCCTGTCGACCTCACCGAATGGGATGTCCAGCGCCCTTCCAACGTCGCGAACCGCGGCCTTGGCCTTCATGGTGTCGAAGGTGATGATGCGTGCGACGTTCTCCTGGCCGTAGCGCTCGTGGATATAGTCAATGACCCTATCGCGATCCTCGTCCGCGAAGTCTATGTCGATATCGGGAAGGGTTATGCGGTCAGGGTTCAGGAAACGCTCGAATATCAGTCCGTAGTGGATGGGGTCAAGCGCGGTGATGTCCAGTGAGTAAAGAACCAGGCTCCCAACCGCCGAACCCCGTCCTGGCCCCACAGGCACACCGGTCTTCCGTGCGTAGTCAACGATGTCTTTCACGATCAGGAAGTACCCGGCGAAGCCAGTCTTGCGGATGATAGCAAGCTCATGCTCAAGACGTTGCGCGTATATTTTTTTCTCCATAGGACACTTCTGGCGGCAGCCAGAGGAAGCGAGTTCCCTCAGATAGGACATCGAAGAGTCGAACTCCTTGGGGATAGGGTAGCGCGGCAGTTTGAAGTTGCGGGTATCCAGGTCAATGCTCACCATGCAGCGCTCGGCTATCTTGACCGTGTTTTCAAGAGCTTCAGGCAAATCCTTGAAAGCTTCGGCCATCTCCTTGGGCGATTTGAAGTACATCTCGTTTGACTCGAATCGCATCCGGTCAACATCGTCCACCTTCTTCCCGGTCTGGATTGCCAAGAGGACATCATGGGCGTCGGCGTCCTCGCGGCTAAGAAAGTGACAGTCGTTGGTGGCCACCACATCCACACCATCTTCTCGTGCCAGATCAACGATGAGTTTAATCATATCGGCACTTTCCGGCAGCCCCAGGTTCTGCACCTCAATGAAGAAGTTCTCAGGCCCGACGATGTCAAGGTAGGATCGCAGGGCTGCTCTGGCCGTCTTGATATCCCCCCGGGCCAACGCCGAGGGAATCTCACCTTTCCAGCAGCCAGAAAGACCAATGATTCCCTCGCTGTGCTCGGCAAGTATTTCCTTATCTATTCGAGGCTTATAGTAGAAACCTTCGAGATATGCGATAGAGGAAAGCTTTATAAGGTTCTTGTAGCCTTTATTGGTTGCGGCAAGCAGGGTAAGATGGTAGTTTGTTTCGCCCGAAGCAGGGGTTTCTTTCTTCTCGGAGATGGATCCGGAAGCAACGTAGGTCTCTATCCCTATTATGGGCTTTACCCCCCGCTTCTGCATCGCCTTGTAGAAGGGTACTGTGCCAAACATGTTCCCGTGATCGGTCATCGCCACCGCAGGCATCTTGAAGCGATGCGCCTGCTCGGCCAGTTCCTTGACCCGGATGGAACCGTCAAGAAGGCTGTACTCGGTGTGCAGATGAAGATGGACAAAGTTCGACTCAGGCATGGGATGATATTAACCTTCTCTTACCCCCTGTCAAGAAATTTAGTGCTCCTTTCCGCCTTCGACGGAAAGATCGCAGAAGCAATTCCTAGCACCTGGTAGTTTCTAGGATGATTCGTGGAGATATTGAAAGCTAAGAATCTATACCTTTACTGTTGCCTCTTCCCGAAGTGGTGGGTGTAGGCTAGACCCAGGCAGAAGCTCTGAAAGAAATCGTCGCCGTTGATGCGAAGGTCAGCCACCTCCAGCTTGGAGGGGAGCACGTCGGCGGCGGCGTACATGTGCAACCCCTTCACCGGATGGACGTTGATGAAGGCGGTCTGGGGGAGAAAGAGATAGGTGGTCTGCAGCCCCAAGGTAATGAATTCATGACCCCGTTCGTCTGAGAGACCCATCATGGGGGTAAGGCTGGCGATGTTGGGGAAATCGAGATCCATGCGCAGGGCAACGTTGAACCGGTTTTCAGCCGGGGTAGAGAGCTTGAGTCCCACGCATGACATGGGGACGGGTAGATGGTAAGCTCCGCTGTCGTCGTCGGGGTCGTCACCCCGCCAGTAGAGATCCGGAGAGACGAACATCCCGAAGCGCCCCTGGATCGAGAAGGTGTTGGAAACCCCGTAGGCGATGATGAAATCCGGCCTTGTACCCTTGAACGTCCCTTCAGCCGTACCCTGATTAACCTCGGTGCCCGACCGATAGGCCGACTGGTAGGCAAAGCCAGCGCCCACGGTCAATCCTTCATGCGCGATTGCCGAATCATACAACGGGGGAGACACGCACGCGGTGGCGATCAATGCCAGGGAAATTAGCAATTTAAGTATCTTCATAATATTGCCTCCTTAGGAGGAACAATAACGGTAAGATCCTCCGTTGTCAACTTATCTGCATCAGAAAAGGGGTTGTTCAGTATTTGCCTGCTGAGGTTGACTTGGCCGTAAACGAGCTTAAACTTAGGAGATGCGAGATAAAATCAAAGGTGTAGAGATAAAGGAGCTTCGCGTTATCCCTGACGAGCGCGGCTGGTTGATGGAGATATTGAGGGCGGACGATGCGTTATTTACCAAGTTCGGGCAGGTCTACCTCTCAACCGTCTATCCCGGAGTGGTAAAGGGCTGGCACTATCACAAGGTGCAGCGGGATAATCTGTGCGTTGTCAAGGGGATGGCCAAGCTGGTGCTCTATGATTGGCGCGATGACTCTTCCACCAAGGGCCAGTTGATGGAGTTATTCGCAGGGGAGAAGAATCCTTTACTGGTCTCTATTCCACCGGGGGTGCTGCACGGCATGAAGGGCATCGGAACCGAGCCGGCGTACTTCATAAACATCCCCACCGAGCTTTACAATTACGAGGAGCCTGACGAGTTCAGGGTAGACCCCCACTCAGGCGAGGTTCCCTACGACTGGTCAAGGAAGGACGGATGAGGAAGCGGTCAGTGCTCGTTACCGGAGGGGCGGGTTTCGTAGGCTCGCACCTGGTTGAGAGGCTGATCGAACGCGGCGATAGCAGGGTGACGGTTCTGGACAAGCTCGTCTATCCCGGCCGTCTGGATACCATACCTCGATCCGTTCGTAAAGACCCCAACTTCCGCTTTATCCGGGGCGACGCCGGTAACAAAAGAATCCTCGAACCGCTGCTCAAAGAGATAGACTCTATAGCCCACCTTGCAGCCGAGACACATATTGACCGCTCCATCCTTTCGATAGACACCTTCGTCAAAAACGACTTCGTGGCGTCTGCGCACCTGTTTGAAGCGCTTGTTTCATCCAGGGTCAAGCGGATTATTCATCTCTCCACCAGCGAGGTCTACGGCTCAGCACAGAAAACCCCTATGGATGAAGTCCATCCCATAGCCCCACAGTCTCCGTATGCAGCGACCAAGGCAGGGGCCGATCGTCTGGCCTACTCCTTCTACAAGACCTACAAGCTGCCTGTACTTATCCTCCGTTTATTCAACATGTACGGGCCGCGTCAGCATGTAGAAAAACTGATTCCTTTCTTTACCACAAACGCACTTCTTGACCTGCCTCTCTACGTCTACGGTGACGGCACTGCGGAGCGCGACTGGATGTGGGTGCAAGACGGTGCCGCCCTTATAGAAGCGGCACTCTTCGCAGGGAACTTCTCGCCCCTTGCAGGTCAGGAGATAAACGCAGGAACGGGCAGAAGCTTCTCAATAAACTGGATCACTGCAAGGATACTTGCGCGTCTGGGTAAACCAAAGACCCTGTTAAAAACCCACAAGGACCGGCCCGGTCACGTGGCAAAGCTCGTTGCGCGATCCACCAAGGCCGCAAAACTTCTGGGCTGGAGACCTAAAAAGCGCTTGGAGCAAGGGTTGGATGAGACCATAGATTGGTATAGCAAGAATCAGCGCTTCTGGCGTATGCGCCGTGCGGATGAACGCTTCAAGACATACACCAGGGCGTGGTACGGAAGAAAGCTGTGAGTGATTTTGCATCGATCGAGGATGCTGTAGAGGACATCCGTCAGGGTAAGTTGATAGTTGTGGTGGATGATGAGGACCGCGAGAACGAGGGTGATTTGATAGCCGCAGCCTCCAAGGCAACGCCTGAGATGATCAACTTCATCGTCAAGCACGGGAGGGGTCTACTTTGTGCACCCATCACCAAGGAGAGAGCTGAGGAGCTCCAGCTTCCCCCGATGGTCGAGCGCAACACCGAGAAGCACGGCACCGCGTTCACCGTATCCGTGGACTACAAGCACGGTACCACCACAGGCATCTCTGCATTCGACAGGGCAAAGACAATCCTGTCTCTCGTTGACCCCTCCACCCGTCCTGACGATCTGGCCCGACCAGGTCACATCTTTCCACTCGTGGCCAAGAAGGGTGGAGTGCTGCGACGCGCCGGTCATACCGAGGCAACGGTAGATCTTGCCCGACTTGCTGGACTTTACCCCGCCGGACTGCTCTGCGAGATCATGGACTCCGACGGCTCCATGGCCCGACTCCCGCGTCTTCAGGAGATCGCTCGCGAGTTCTCCTTAAAGATCATAACCATCAAGGACCTTATCGCCTACCGCCAGCGCCGCGAGAAGCTTGTCCGCCGACTCTTCTCCGCTTCACTTCCCACCCGTTACGGCGAGTTCAAGCTGATAGTTTACGAGGCTGTCATAGAGGGAAACCATCACCTTGCCCTGGTTAAGGGAGCCGTTGAAGGTAGGAAGAACGTTCTGGTTCGTGTGCACTCCCAGTGCCTTACAGGCGACGTGTTCGGCTCGGGCCGCTGCGACTGCGGTGATCAGCTTCACGAGGCGATGCAAAAAATCGAGGCAGAAGGTCTTGGCGTGCTCGTCTACATGCGGCAGGAGGGAAGAGGCATAGGGCTTTTGAACAAACTGGTCTGTTACAGACTGCAGGATCAGGGGCTGGATACGGTTGAGGCGAACGTGGCTATCGGCTTCCCGCCTGACGCCCGCGACTACGGGATCGGAGCCCAGATCCTTGCAGATCTTGGGCTTACAAGTATCCGCCTCATGACCAACAACCCTGCCAAGCGCATAGGGCTTGAGGGTTATGGGCTCGAGGTTGTTGAACGCGTGCCTTTAGTTATCCAGCCCCACGAGCATAACCGCTTCTATCTTGAGACCAAGCGGGATAAGTTGGGGCATTTGCTTGATCCCTCAAATGGCAAGGAGGAAGATAAATGAAGGTTACCGAACAAAAGGGCAGCCTTGACGCAGAAGGGCTAGCCTTCGGGATAGTTGTCTCGCGCTTCAACGAGCGCATCACCAAGCTTTTACTTGAGGCTGCCTTGGATTGTCTTGATCGCCACAAGGCGGATGGGGTTCAGGTTTGCTACGTGCCAGGGACCTTCGAGGTTCCACATGCGGCCAAGGTCATGGCCAAAGACAAAGGCGTTGATGCGGTGATCTGTCTTGGTGCGGTTATTCGCGGCGAGACCCCCCACTTTGAGTTCGTGGCGGCCGAGGCGGCCAAGGGGATCGCAGCACTTGGCCTTCAGTTGGAGAAACCAGTGATCTACGGTATCATCACCGCCGACTCGACAGAGCAGGCCATGGAGCGTGCCGGGGTCAAGCAGGGCAACCGGGGTTGGGATGCGGCCCTTGCTGCAATCGAGATGGCGAACCTGGCTAAAGAAAAATAACACCTTCCCGGTGGAAGGAAGAGGGATTTAAGATCGGGTGAAGAAGGATACATTCAAGGGGCCCAGGACTCGTGCCCGAATCGCGGCTGTGGAGGTCCTGTACCGTATCGATCTGGTAGAGGCAGAACCCTCACAGGTTACAGAAGAGGTCATACGCCGTCGAAGACTTAGGGCTAACTCCGCCGACTATCTCCGAACCCTGATCCAAAAGACGATCCAGGAGCAGGAACGGATAGATGCCTCGCTTTCACGCTCCCTGACCGACTGGAAACTGGATCGGCTATCCTACGTGGATCGGGCCATTCTACGTCTGGCCACCTGCGAGATTCTCTTCCTGGCAGAAATCCCTCCCAAGGTCTCGATAGACGAGGCGGTGGAGCTTTCCCGCTTCTACGGGACCCAGAGCTCGGCGCGATTCGTGAACGGGGTGCTTGACTCTTTATACAAGCGGGAGGTCCTGGTCTCAGAGCGGTGAAGGTTACACTATAGTGAAGGTAGCGGTTCTTTCAGACATACACTCAAATATCGATGCGCTTGAGGCGGTAATAAAGGACGCTAAGGATTGGGGGGACTGCCAGTGGCTTGTTGCAGGAGACATAGTAGGCTACGGTGGTGCCCCAAACGAGTGCATCGAGATGCTAAGACAGCTTGGTGCCGTCTGCATCGCGGGCAACCACGATTGGGGAGCGGTCGAGAAAACCTCTATCTACTACTTCAACTCAGCCGCACGGCAAGCTGTACTCTGGACAAGCAAGAACCTCTCCGCTGAATCCAGAAGCTATCTTGAAGAACTTCCACTTACATTGATCAATGGAGAGATCAGCCTTTCCCATGCGGACTTCACGAACCCTGCAAGCTGGGAGTACGTTTTTACGCTTTATCAGGCCAGGAGGCAGTTTGATGGATTTGCCACCCGCCTGGGTGTGATCGGCCACTCCCATGTGCCTTTTATCGTCCAGGCATCTGAGGAGGATGGACGAGCGGAGCAGGTGATGGAAACCTCAGTCAAGTGGGAAAAGGGCAGCCGTTTTCTAATAAATTCCGGAAGCGTGGGTCAGCCTCGTGACGGCGATCCTCGTTCATGTTACCTGAGGGTGGACTGTTCGGGTCGTGAGATCGCCTTGCGTCGTGTAACCTACGATGTTGCTGGAGCTCAACGCCGCATATCAGAATCGGGCCTGCCTTCCTCGCTTGCCGAACGGCTTCCTCTTGGTAGATAGTTGACTTCTGCCTTGATCGCGCTAGAATTAAATCAAGGTTGTTAACGGAGGAATAAGCCGATGATTATGAATCTGCGAAAAAGGGCGAAAATTATTATGTTCATCGTCCTTATCTCATTTGGAGGGTTGATGGTGCTGGGTTGGGGTGCTGATATAACATCCCGTGGCGGGAGAAGCAGGAGACGCAAGGTAAAGGAAAACGTCCTGGCCGTGGTAGAAAAGGAGGAGGTTACCTCCCAGGATTACGCTGCGGCTTACAATCGTCTGGCCTCTCAAATAGGTGAAGAGGAATGGAGGAATTTGAGTGAGGCAGAACGTCGTGAACTCGCCGCGGCCACTTGGGAGGAGGCTTTGGGGGACGCGATCTGGAAGTTGGCGATCAAGCGTGAGCGCGTCGCCCTGGGAGAAGCGGAGCTGCGTGAGATCATGATGTTCACACCGCCTCAAGAACTCTTGCAAGATTCATCCTGGTATACTGACGGGGAGTTCAACTACCAGCTTTACTGGCAGATGCTTGCCGATCCCAACCCCACCCCTCAGATACAGCGATTCATCGAGATATACAAGGCGGAACTTGGCCGTGAGGTAATGCGTTCAAAGCTGCGCTCTGACGTAACTAATGGGCTACGGCTCACCCGAAATCAACTCGTAGAAGCACAGCTCAGGGCGGGAACGAAGATGATTCTTGAGGCCTTATTCATCTATGAGCTGCCACAGGTTGATTCAAACGTCACCCAGGCAGAACTACAGGCCTACTACGAGGAAAACATAAAGTACTTCGAGCGCAAGAAGTGGTGGGAGCTACGAACCCTTCTCTTCCCCATATACCCTTCCTCTGAGGACTCAAGCTTCTTGATCGAAAGGATCGAAGATGCAGTGGCGGCTCTTGCGGCCGGGTATGATTTCGACCAGATAGCCCTGGACTTCACGCAGGATTCAAGCAGAAGCGTAACCCGCTCGATTGATCTACTGGACGCGGTGGAATATGAAGCGCTTGGCTTACTTACCGAAGGCGAGGCCTCAGAGCCATACTTCGACAGAGGTGGATGGCATCTTGCAAAGATTGTTAAAAGAACCCCAAATGATATTGCCTACCAGGAGATATACTTCCCACTTGAGTCCAGCGCCGAGACCAGGAAGGCGGTTCGGGCGCGTATAGACGAGTTCAGCAAACGCACCCGTAAGGAGAACCTGGACTCTTTAGCCGCAGAATACGGAGTCTCAGCACGCGTTGGCCCATACGTCCGCGAAAGCAAGGATGTTGTGATGCCAAGATTCCCTTACACTGAAGCCGTCAAGACCTACGCTTTAGGCTCGCATGTAGGCGATATAAGTGAACCATTCCCGGAGGTCAGGGGTGTATACTACGTATTTGCGACCGTAGACATAGCAAAGCAGAAGATTATTCCCCTGGACAGCACCCTGGAATACGTAAGTGGCCGGGTAATTCGTGAAAGGGCCAAGAATGCTCAGCGCGATTACGCAATTCAGCTGCGTCGAAAGATCCAGGCCGGGGCCGATTTCCCCTCGCTTGTTGGTATGCCGCACGTAAGTATAGATACCTTGCATTTTGGATCTTACTTTGAAGCGGAGACCCGATACGGTGCGGAGATGGCCGGTGCCTGTTACGCTATCGACGTAGGCCAGATGAGTGGTCCGGTAAAGTGCGACATCGGCTACGGCTTCTTCCGCTGCTTAGAGCGTGAGTTTGACCCGGCTTCCGAACTCGTGCCGACCGCGATACAAAACGAACAGACGGTTATCCTTAACGCCCTGGCTGAAGAGGTCTTCCCGCGCAGTGACGTGAAGGACTACCGCAGGGCAGACAATTACTACGGAGGAGGATAAAATAGGCTATGGCCCCATCGTCTAATGGTTAGGACATCACTCTTTCAAGGTGAAGATACGGGTTCGATTCCCGTTGGGGCTATTGGTTTCTAGCTAAATAGAGGAGGTCCGTGGTGAAAAGGAATACTTTCCTCATACCTATAATTATTTCCGTGTTTCTTTTATGGGATGGCCATGCTCAAGCCCGGCCCAACCGTTGGGCGCAGAACGGTGCGCTGGATGTCTTCTACGCACCCACAGGCGAGCAGGGGTTGCTCTCCTTTAGCTTCATCCATCTGGCAGGCGGGTATTCAGATCACGTCTATGGTCATGACTACAGCGGAATCGGTTTCGCTCCCCTATCATTCCTCGAGTTCTCCACCGCGGTCTACGCGGACGGTTTCCGCTCAGACGACTACCGTTACCTCATGGGTCCTATCATGCTCTCTCCTGCCCTGAAAACGGGTTATGACTTTTACCTTGGCTCCGAACCGAATGAGAAGAGATTCTTCCTGGCTCCTGGTTTAGTGGCTCTCGGTCGGTTCGCCACCGCAAGCGTCTGGGTCGGCGATTCAACATCAGTCCCTGATCCGCCTCCGGCCCTTGATCTTGTGGGGATACTTGGCGTGGGCTACGATATAGTTGGGTTCTATATCAACGCAGGCTACGGCATGGGGTTTGAGTCAGGCGAGGTTAACACCTCGCTTCCCTGGGGAGCGGCTTTGCAGGTCTCGCCCATCGAGATACTCGATCTCGCTGTGGAGGTAACAAACCGTACCCCGACTGATGACGTACTTTCGTTTGATGCCTTACAAGTGACGCCTATGGTTCGTATGAGTACCGCTGCGGTAACTGCCGCGACCTTTGATCTCGCAGTGCCCATAGGTATAGGTTCATCGCTTTACCCATGGAAGATCGAGCTTGGCATCTCGGCGGGATTCGATCTGATCCAACCTCCAAAGATTCCTCGCGCGCACCTTCTGGGGCGTGTTGTTGATGAAGAAACGACCGATCCACTGGCGGCAAGGCTCATCTTCCCGGAAGCCGAGATAGAACCGGTGATGACCGATTCAGCGACCGGCGATTACTCGGTAGAGCTTACGCTAGGGGTATACCGCATCCGTGCCGAAAGCCCAGGATACAAGTGGAAGGAGAAGGGGGTCGTGCTTCAGGATGGGGACGAAAGGGTGCTGGACTTCTCACTGGCAAAGGAAAGACAACCCCGGGCTCAGCTTTCAGGGACCGTAAAGGATACCAAAAGCGGCGAGGCGCTCGAAGGGGTGCTCGTATCATTCGGCAGGACCGATATACCCGAGGTTACTACCGACGCCCTGGGGATCTTCAAGGCTGCGGTTCCACAGGGAGACTACCTTGTTACCTTCTCCAGGGAAGGCTACGCACAGGAAAAGCGTTCGGTCTCCTTGAAGGATGGCGAGGTTAGAGAACTAAATGTGAGCCTTTCACCGTCCGAACCTGCCCGGATGCCTGAGTTCGAAAACGTGCTCTTCAATCCGGGCAGTGCGGTCATCATGCCTGAAAGCTACGCGGTGCTGGAAGAGGTGACCCGCTTCCTTGAAACCTACCCTACGGTTCACATCCAGATAGGGGGACATACCGACAGCGTGGGCGAGGAGGAGGTAAACATGCGGCTCTCCCAGCAGCGTGCCGATGCGGTCAAGGGCTGGCTTGTTGCCAGCGGGATAGATGCCTCGCGCCTCATGGCACGCGGATACGGTGAAACAAGGCCTATCGGTGACAACCGCACCCGAAGCGGTCAGAGGGCAAACCGCCGCATAGAGTTCGTTATCCTTTCAGAGTAGAAGCTCTTCGATCTCTTTAAGCTTCTTTTCAGGAACCCCCCTTTGCCTGGCCACATCAAGCAGCCTGCGGGAAAGCAAGCGATAGAGCCTCTTTTGGGCAGGCAATTTCTCAAGGCCGTTCAAGTTCTTAATGATAGTGTCCTTATCACCCCGAACAAGAGGGCCGGAGAGTGCATCCTCCAGGGAACCACTCTCAGCAGCGTTGCAGACTGTTTCTAAAGCAAGACGAGTTATTGAACCCCTTCTCTCCTCCTCGCTCAATCCCAAGGATAAGCCTATGTCATCAGAGTACTTGAGCAATCCCACAACCAGGTTTGATGCAAAAATGCACATCGCGTGGTAGAGGGGTTTTTCTTTTTGAGAGATGATAAACGTTCTTGCACCTGTTCGTTCGAGCACAGGTCGGAAGAAAGCCATCGCTTGCTTGCTTCCCTCAAGGGCGAAGTAGACATCCTTGAATACGTCTTTTGCCAACTGAGGGTACGGGAAGGTCTGGGCAGGATGCGCTGAGAGGCGAAGAGGGACTTCAAAGACTTCACTCGTAAGGGCCCCGGAGAAGTGCACCAAAAGGCTCTTTGGATTGATGAAATCCCTCAACTCTTCATACAGCGATGCTATCCTGTCGTCAGGCACGGCAAAGAGAAGGGCAGTCGCCTCGCTTGCCAAGGAAGGTGCAGGAAACACCGGACACCTTAAGAGATCGGCACCCCTGCGCGCGGCCACAGGATCGGTATCTGATACCCCAACAAAGGTCTCGCCAGCGTTATATAAAGCCGCCGCCATGCTGAGCCCGATGTTGCCCGCACCATACAGACCAAACCTGAACTCCATACTAAGAAGTTACGCGCAAGAGCAGATATGTCAAGTGCAAAACCGGCAATACCCCCGTCTTTCCCCTACGGTGGTTGCGAACTTTCGCCTTGAAGAAGAGGATGAGATAAGGGGTGAGTAGTTCTCTTCGGCACGATAGACTTCTATAATGGTGAAGGTCAACATCCAGCGTAGCTACTACGAGAGCTAGCACCTCTGGTGTCCTGGCAAACATCTTTTGGCGTAGGAACACAGGGTTTTCTTACAGACCGAGTGTGTTGACCCACACTCAAGCATACGCTATAATGGAAGATGCAATCCAACGAACGAGATCTCCAAAGGTTGATCCACGCCCTGCGCAGCAAGGGCATAGGAGATGAGAGGATACTCAAAGCGTTCGTGAGCGTACCTCGTCACCTCTTCGTGCCGCCTGGGCTGGAACATAAAGCCTATACTGACGCAGCCCTTCCCATAGGCGGCTCTCAAACGATCTCCGCCCCATCCACGGTGGCAGCAATGCTTACCGCTCTCCAATTATCTTCTCGAGACCGCGTGCTTGAGATCGGGACAGGTTCGGGCTTTCAGACGGCGCTCTTGACCAAACTGGTCGCCGAGGTCTACAGCATCGAACGCGACCTTTCTCTACTAAAGGAGGTAGGGGAGAGGCTCGTTCGTGCCGGGTGTGGGACAGCACATCTTCGTGCAGGTGACGGGATGCTGGGATGGTCAGAGCATGCCCCTTACGACGCAATCATCGTGAGCGCTGGGACCGAGGAGGTGCCGTCTAACCTGGTGGATCAACTCAAGCCGGGCGGCCGGATGGTTATCCCGTTGAAAGGTCGTCTCAACCTGATAACCAAAACTCGAGGAGGATTGCGCTCACGCGAGCTCTCCGAGTGCCAGTTCGTGCCGCTCCTGCCTGGACACACGGAGAGTTAATCATCCACCAGCTTACTGGTGAAAACCACCTCAGAATCACCGGCTTCGCGGCTATGATTCGATCCCCCTACATGGACCGATAGAAGTAAAGTCCTGCCGGAATATCATCCGTTGCACAGAGAAGTTTGCGGGTGCCAGGTTGAATAGAGCGGCTGTAAACCTCTCGGCCCGAAGCATCGTAGATTTCAACCTGTTCAGAATAAGTTCTTCTCCCGCACGTTGCCGAACGGGTCCCGGATGGAGTTTACCCAAAGCTCAGCACTTAAGCCGAGAGCAAGAAGTAGTATCAAAATACTCATCTTACGTAATATATCTCCTCCTTAATGCAAATAGTTCATCCCCCAGGTGGCTATTGTCAAGGGGTTGGGGTATCCAAACATCGCTTGACATTTGAGGCTAAATTATTAGTATAGTTTATACCTATGACAGGCAAAAGCTCAAGGTCGGTTGACACCAAAGCGAGGGCAAGCAAGAGATCTCACGATTTTTCGGCACTCTCGCGGAGGATACTGCAGTTCGCCAACCGCGGCGCGCCTAGGATTGAGTTCCAGCGCGAGGTCTCAAGGATGCTCATCCGCTTCTCCGGATGCGATGCGGTTGAGCTGCGCATCACCGACGGCAAGCTGCACTACCGGTGGGAAGCCAGGATGGAACCCAATGAGCGCTTTCAGTTCGAGAAACTCCCCTATATACAGGATGAGAAGGGGCTGGCGCTCCCATGCCTGCCGGATGGTTCAAGCCTGGAACAAACCTGTAAGATACTGTTAGGTGGTAACTTTGACAGCTCCTATCCTTACTTCACCAAAACCGGCAGCTTCTGGACTGGCAACCTGAAGGAGGTGCTGAGTTCCCAAACGGGCGAGGAAACCCCTCCTGATCTGGCGTCTACCGGTGATTACTCCTCACTCGCCATGATCCCTTTTGTAATAGACGATAACAATAACGGGCTGATTCAATTAAAAAGCAGAGAGAAGAACTTCTTTACCGTTGAAGAGATAGAGTTCTACGAGGGCGTTGCCCAGACCATAGGGATAGCAATGGCAGGCCGCAGAGCACAGACCAAACTGCGTGAGCGCGTCAAGGAACTCTACTGCCTTTACGGGATAGCCCGACTGGTTGAGGAGCCGGGCATATCTCTTGAGAAGATCCTTCAGGGCATAGCCGATTTGTTGCCACCAGCCATGCGATACCCGGATATAGCCTCGGCTAGGATAATACTGGATGATAAGGATTACTGCTGCCCGCCGGAGTGTCACGAGACCCGCTACCGGCTGGCCGCGGATATCGTAGTCGAGGGAGTGAAACGAGGCGTGGTGGAGGTGTTCTACTCAGAGGAGAAGCCTGAGCTTGAGGTGGAGCTTTTCATCGCAGAGGAGCAGAGCCTTCTGGATGCTGTGGCCGCTCAGCTCGTGCTTATAATCGAACGCAGGCAGTGGGAAGCCGAACGGACCAAGCTTGAGGAACAGCTTCGTCACGCGGATCGCCTGGCTACTCTGGGCCAGCTTGCAGCAGGCGTGGCACACGAGCTTAACGAACCCCTGGAAGGTGTGCTTGGGTTTGCACAGCTTGCCCGCAAATCCGATGGTCTACCCAAGCAGGCAGGAAAAGATATCGAGAAGATCGAAAACGCAGCACTTCACGCCAGGGAGGTGGTAAGGAAGCTTCTCATATTCGCCCGTCAGATGCCCACCCATAAAACACTCCTCAACCTTAACCAGGTGGTGGAAGAAGGACTCTACTTCCTTGAGAGCCGCTGCGAAAAGGAGGGGATCGAGGTGGTGCGCGATCTTGCCGAGGGGCTGGCTGAGATCACCGCCGACCCGTCACAGCTGAACCAGGTGCTTATCAATCTGGTCGTAAATGGACTCCAGGCAATGTCTGGCGGAGGAAGGCTCACCATAAGAACAAGAGCAACAGAGAAGAAGGTTATTCTGATCGTGGAGGATACGGGTGTGGGTATGGACGAGGAGGTTCAAAGACAGATATTCCTGCCCTTCTTTACCACAAAGGAGGTCGGGCAAGGAACCGGTCTTGGGTTGGCCGTGGTTCACGGGATCGTCACCTCACACGGGGGGACGATCGAGGTTGAAAGCAAGGAAGGCAAGGGATCACGCTTCACCGTAAAACTACCCCTTACCCGTACCCCTTCGGGGCATTCTCACAATTACTCGAAGCATACGCTCCGTTCAAAAGGGAATAACACCCGTAACACCCGTACCCCTTCGGGGCATTCTCACAATTACTCGGAGCATACGCTCCGTTCAAAAGGAAATAACACCCGTAACACCCGTAACACGCCTACGCGTCCTGAGGGACGCGATGAAACTAACAAGGAGACCGAATGACGTCACCTGAAAGTGAACGCATCCTGATAGTAGATGACGCTGTTGATACCCTGGAGGTCCTACAGCGTAATCTGGCATCACAGGGCTATCAGGTCTTTACCGCGCAAAACGTGCCGGAAGCCTTAAGGTTGCTTGAAGACACCCAGGTTGATCTGGTGATAACCGATTTAAAGATGCCCGGGGCAAGTGGCCTGGATCTGGTGCGATACGTGCGGGAGAACCTTGCGGACACCGAGGTGATGATGATTACAGGATATGCCACCGTAGAGGGTGCTGTTCAGGCGGTAAAGCAAGGGGCCGAGGAGTATCTTTCAAAGCCCTTTACCGACGAGGAGCTTTTCTTGGCGGTAAGAAAGGCGCTTGACAAACTACGTATGCGCAGGGCCGCGCAGGTATCCGAGGATATCCCGTCGCCTCATGGGATAATCGGCTCCTCAAAGGTCATGCGCGAGGTCTTCGGCGCCATCCATAAGGCGGCGTCAACCCCGGCTACGGTGCTCATCACAGGGGAAAGCGGCACTGGCAAGGAGCTTGTGGCCAGGGCTATCCACTACTCAAGCCCACGTGCCTCACCACCCTTCGTGCCTATCAACTGCGGGGCTATACCGCATGAACTCCTGGAATCGGAACTCTTCGGGTATGTTAAGGGTGCGTTTACCGGCGCGGCAACGACCAGGGCAGGTTTCTTTCAAACCGCAGACGGCGGCACCATCTTCCTTGACGAGATCAGTGAAACAAGTCCGGCCATGCAGGTTAAGCTCTTGCGGGTGCTGCAGGACAAGGAGATCTTCATGCTCGGCTCACGAAAATCCGAAAAGGTTGATGTGAGGATTATTGCCGCAACCAATAAAGACCTACAGGCCCTTGTCAAAAAGCAAAACTTCAGGGAGGACCTTTACTACCGCCTCAACGTCATTACCATTGATCTTCCACCGCTGCGGGAGAGGGATGACGACATACTCCTGATGCTGCGACATTTTACGGAAAAGTTTGCAGAGGAGCTTGGCAAACCCACACCTAGCTTCTCTGACGAAGCGCTTGAGGTTCTAAAGAACTACCACTGGCCCGGTAACGTGCGGGAACTCGAGAACGTAACCCAACGGTTGGTGGTGATGGTGGAGGGGGATACGATAGATGTTAAGGATTTGCCGGCACTTATGCGCTTTTCTCCAAAGGCTCAGGGATTTGAAAGGACCTTGGCCGAGGTGGAGGCAGAACACATACGCAACGTGTTGGCAAGCGTTAACGGCAACAAAACCAAAGCAGCAGAGATACTCCAAATCGACCGAAAGACCTTGCGCGAAAAACTCAGGAAGATGGAAGAATCCCAGTAAGAAGGTGGGGCGTTTCTCCTCACCGGGACACATCTCCCCGCCAATTTTAATCCAGGGGGAGACTGAAGCTGCATCCCAAAGCCCATCCATCCACTTCTAACTATTTAATCTAGCTTGACTTAACTAAGCCATCCTCATCGTAACTCACATTTAGGCTAGCCTGGCACGAATATTGCAAGCTAGGGGGTGAGTCGCTCACAAGGACGGCTCCTGGAAAAGCTCGTGAAAAGAAATCACACGCAAAGGAGGATTTCATGCAGACATCAACAGTTCAAGAGACCAAAAAGGCTGTTAAGCCGAAGTATCGGGGGCTTTGCTCTACCTGCAAGAACGCTGCAACCTGCACCTTTCCTCGTGACCCCGCTCGTCCAATAATGCACTGCGACGAGTTCGACGGCTACGAGGGTCCAAAGACTAGGGTAGTCCCAAGGGTTGCCAAGCCAGAGGCCGCCGACGAGGTGGAGTTCAAAGGACTGTGCCGCAACTGCGAGAACCGTCATCACTGCGTCTTTCCCAAGCCTGCAGGCGGTGTTTGGCAGTGCGACGAGTATTGTTAGCAGGCTAAAGAGATGACAACCTAAAACCCAAGATTAGAGATATGAAAAAGGCGAGCGTTTACGATAACGTAACCAAGCAGTTTAACAAGGCTGCTGATTTGATGCATCTGGATCCTGAGATCCGCAAGGTACTTGCTAGAACCAACAATGAGGTAATCGTCAACTTTCCGGTTAAGATGGACGACGGCCACATCGAGATGTTCACCGGTTACCGGGTGCAGCACAACAACGTGCTTGGCCCTTACAAAGGGGGGCTGCGTTTTCACCCGGCGGTAGACATCGACGAGGTTCGCGCCCTTGCCACCTGGATGACATGGAAGTCGGCCATAGTGAACCTCCCGTTCGGTGGAGCAAAAGGCGGCATCCAGATCGATCCATTCAAGTACTCGGCAAGCGAGCTTGAGCACATCACCCGCCGATTCACCTTTGCCCTGGGCTCGAACATAGGGCCTGAGTTCGACATCCCGGCACCGGACGTAAACACCAACCCTCAGATAATGGCCTGGATCCTGGATACCTACCTCTCCACCATACCTGCCCACGAGCGTCAGGCGGCAGTCCATGTAGTTACCGGCAAGCCTGTCGAGTCGGGTGGGAGCATAGGCCGCAACAAGGCTACTGGCCAGGGTGTGGTCTTTACCATCGAGCAGTGGGCCAAAGATACCAACTTTGATCTTGAGGGTGCGGCATACTTCGTTCAGGGATTCGGGAACGTGGGTTCCTGGGCGTCCCGTCTCCTCAAACCCCACGGTTCAAAGCTCGTTGCTGTCGAGGATGTAAGCGGGGCTATTGCCAATCCAAAGGGGATCGATCCCGACGACCTTTATGAGTATACGCAGAAGAATAAGGGATTGATTGGCGGCTACGCAAAGGCCAAACCTATTGATCACGAAACCTTCCTTGCGACCAAGGCCGACATCTTCATCCCGGCGGCTCTTGAGAACCAGATCACACTAAAGACCGCTCCAATGCTTAACGTGAAGCTGGTTGCCGAAGGCGCAAACGGTCCCACCAATCCGGACGGTGATAAGATTCTTAATGAAAAGGGAACCGATCTTCTTCCAGACGTCCTTTGCAACGCGGGCGGCGTGATCGTAAGCTACTTCGAGTGGCTGCAGAACAAACGCAGCGAGTTCTGGGATCTTGAAGAGGTGGATGGAAAACTGCACCGCAAGATCGTTGCAGGCTACGAACGCGTTCGCGATACGGCTCGAGAGCACAACATAGACTGGCGAACCGCGGCCTACATCGTCGCTCTCTCACGTCTTGAAACGGTATACAAGGAACGTGGAATCTTCCCATGAGCAGCCCCGTAACACCCGTAACACCCGTAACACCCGTAATACACGTAACACACGGTAACAGCAAACCGTAAGGAGTGATGATGAAGAAGGAAACCGGTTTCTACGGCGACGTTCTTGAGGGGCTCCATAATGCCGCGGATTTGATGAAGCTAGACTGTGAGGTTCTCAAAATCCTTACCAAGACTACCAACGAGATTACCGTCAACTTCCCGGTAAAGATGTCAAACGGTCTGGTGGAGATGTTCACTGGCTATCGTGTGCAGCACAACAACGTGATGGGTCCCTACTCGGGCGGACTTCGCTTTCATCCCTGGGTTGATCTGGGAGAGATGCGCGCGCTTGCTACTGTGATGACGTGTAAGGCGGCTATCGCCGGTATCCCATTCGGCGGGGCTGCAGGCGGGATCCAGTTCAACCCCTCTGACTACAACTCCTCTGATGTGGAACGAATCACCCGCCGCTTTACCTACTCACTTGGCTCGAACATCGGAGCGGAGTACGACATACTCACCTCGGACGTGAACACAAACCCCCAAACTATGGCCTGGATACTGGATACCTACCTCTCTACCATGCCTCCGGAAAAAAGGCAGGCCAAAACACACGTGGTCACCGGCAAACCCATCCACCTGGGCGGCAGCGTCGGACACGACAAAGCAGCGGGCCAGGGGCTTGTCTTTGCCATCGAGGAATGGGCAGCTGGTCACCGTTTCGATCTTGAGGGTGCTGCCTACACGGTTCAAGGATTCGGAAGTGTAGGTGTTTGGACCTCCATCTTGCTCAATCAAAAAGGAGCAAAACTCGTTGCCGTTGAGGATACCTCTGGGCCCATCCTTAACCCGGATGGAATTGATCCTGAAGACCTTTTCGCCTACGACAAGGAGAACGGACGCATAGCAGGCTACCCCAATGCAAAACCGATAGATCACGAGGCCTTCCTTGCTACAAAAGCCGATATATTCATCCCAGCCGCGTTGGAGTATCAGATCACCGCCCAGACCGCACCCAAGCTCAACGTCAAGTTGGTGGTCGAGGGAGCCGACTGCCCCTGCGATCGAGATGGCTCAAAGATCTTGAAGGAGAGGGGAATTGAGGTGCTCCCAGACATCCTGTGCAACTCCGGCGGCGTGATCGTGAGCTACTTCGAGTGGCTGCAGAACAAACGAAGCGAGCTGTGGGAACTTGAAGAGGTAGACCGCAAACTGCAGAACAAGATGAAGGACGCTTACCACCGGGTGCGCGACCGAGCAGCGGAGTTCAATACCGACTGGTGCACCGCCGCACGCATCGAGGCACTTACCAGACTGGAGAGAATCTACAAGAGACGAGGTATCTTCCCGTAACCCGTAACACCGTAACCCGTAACACGGGCATAAATTTCCCCTAGAAGGGGTTCAGCTCAAACCAGGTCGGGGCCTGAGCCCCGGCCTTTCTCTACACGTAGGTCTTTGTGAATAATACCGAGCGGATGAGCCTCAGAGGGTCGGGTGTCTGCCCTCAGACCGGGATTTATATCACCGGAGGACGTAGCGCTGAGAACAAACAACCGCCTGGGAACCGAACACGCCCCAAGCACCTTCGATGTGCATGTAGTCTTCCACGCGGATGCCAGGGTCCCCGCGATCTTCTCCATAATACCGGTAGTCATAAGCGTTGGTGTCCAGAGCCGATACCCAGAACCAAAGGGAGTCGCCCCACAAATCAAGTTCCTCCAGAGGTATCGAGTAACTATCACCGGGCAACAACTCCGGATAGGTGAAAGCGGAATCTATGTAGACTGTATCTGCGTCCTCATCCTCCCACGAGGCCCAGACAAATGCCTTCACCAGATAACCTGCGGCATCGCTGGACTTGCTCCACGCCAGGGTATCGGTAGTGGATATGGTGTCGGTCTGAAATCCCGTTATCTCGAAGCTTCCAGGAATAGTGGTCTGAGCCTCGATCTCCTCCCCCGAAGGATAGGTAACCTCAAGCTCCCAGGTTTGGCCGGCCAAAAGCTGGATGGAATCTGAATAGTAGTATCCCACAGAGTCTTCGTTTTCGGCAAGAGCAAAACTCTGCTCGCCCTGTTTGAGGCTGACCTCTGCCCCGCTGACCCCGCTCCAGGGGAAAACTATCTCCAGCCAGACTTCAAACGTATCGTCATACCAGAAGGTATCCATGATGGTATCCGGCACCAGCGCCAGGGTATCGCCTACTGAAGTGGTTTTTCCAACCATGATGCACGCAAACGAGGAGTCGGTAGTGAGTACAGCATAGATATTAGGTTCACCTTCGTAGGTTTCCGGAGTGGTGTCGCAGGCGATTACGGATAAAAGAAGGATGATGGCGGGTATTATCCTGAATCTCATCACAACCTGGCCCTTATTCCAAAGCTGGGTATGGGGACGGGCAGCATCGGTACTGCTTCCCTTTGGGTGACTCCGTTTTCGTCAATCTCGTAGTCGTAGAAGAGTACGTTGCGCCTGGCGTAAACGTTGAGCACCTGGATGTAGAACTCGGCGTCGTAGCGCTTGAACAGCTTGAAGTGCTTGGTGAAGCCTGCGTCGAGGCGGTGATAGGGCGGATAACGAACCTCGCCCCGTCTGCCCGAGATAGGCATCCAGTCAATCTCTCCCTCTTCATTAACATGCTGATACCAGCCTATCTGTGCTGTGAAGGGAAAACCCGAACCGAACACCCACGCTGTGGTAAAGTTCCAGCCCTTGCCCAGAGGCAGCGCGAACGAGAAATTCACATTGTGCCGCGAGTCGTGCACCGGATAGAACCAGTCGCTATCCTCAAAACGATACTTGGTAACCGAATAAGAGTAACCCAGCCAGGCCGAGCCGCGCTTGAGGAAAACCTCCGCACCGTATGAGTAGCCTTGCCCCATGGAGATGTCACCGGTATCTGTAGTGATCCCTTCTCCTCCAAACCAGGTGGCCTCGCGTATATTTCGTATATCCTTAAAGTAGGCCTCCACCGAAAGACTCATATCCTTACCAAAGAGGTGCTCTGTGCCCAAGGTAGCGAGTGTAGAGTGAAGCGGGGGATAGCGCTCGTCGGCCGGCATCCACTGCTGGACGAACTGGACAGGCATCTTAAGCATCATCTCATCGCGGGGTAGGGGAACGCAAAGGTATTGATAGTAAAGCCCTGCTCCGGCCTTTATCGCCCAGGCGGCAGTGATCCGGCGCTTTATGCCTAACCGGGGAGAAACCCTCCAGTAATCTCCTTTAGAGAAGTACTCACCTCTCATGCCGGTTTCTATGACCCAGAAAGGGGTAGGTTCCCACTTATCCTGCACGTACGCAGCGGCAAGCCAGAAGGTGTCCCGCAGATCATAGAACACGGTATCCGTCTCCTCTTGAATGCTAGAGGTCTCAATAACCTTGCCCTCCAACCCGAACTCTAAAACATGTTCTGGTGCGGTGAACCAACTGAGTCCCCACTGCAGCCCCAGCTCACCGATTCCGCTGCGAAGCCTATAATAATACTCCTCACCGTTTCTCTCAACTACCTTGCTGTCAACCCGGTAACGAGTGGCATTGAATCCGAGAACGGAAAAAAGCTGAGGCGTGAAAAGGTAACGCCAGCGCAGCCCCAAAGTTCCATTCCCCCAACGGAAATCTAAATCCGTTACCCCTTCCTCCTCCTCATACCCTTCCTCTTCAGCCCCTTTCAATGACAGCACGTCGTCGCCGAAGAAGCCGGAGACGGTGAACCGGGATCGTTCGCTGGCGTCCCAGTTCACCTTGGCCTGAAGATCGTAGAAGTGATAGGGGAGATAGATGGAGAAATCGGGATTGAATATCTTATCCAGCGTCCAGGTGATGGCATCAATGTAAGTCCTTCGTCCGGCAACAAGCCAGGAACCTTTGGCACCCCAGGGAAGCGGCCCTTCCACGACAAGCTTGGAGGTCAAAAGCCCGATCTCTCCATAACCGGCTATCCGTTCGCTGTTGCCCGCCTTCATCTCCACGTCAAGCACCGAGGATATCGCTCCGCCGTAACGGGCCGGGTAACCGCCGGTATATAGCTCCGCCCCTTTGAGGGATTCGAGAATGAAGGTGGAAAAGAAGCCCAGCAGATGGTATGGGTTGTAGACGGTAACGCCGTCGAGCAGCACAAGGTTCTGATCCATGGTTCCCCCACGAATGTAAAGGGCAGAGGTAAAATCGGAGACCGACACCACTCCGGGCAGCATATGTAAAGAACGAAACAGATCCTGCTCAACAAATCCCGGTATCTGCTTCAGCTCGCTGAGTTCAACGTGCCTTACCCCAACGTCGACCTCGTGCTCGAACCGCGCACGCTCCGCTGTTACCTCGACCGGTTCCATACCCAGGGGCTGGGGCTTAAGGTAGAAGTCGCGGCGCAGCCTCTTATCGGCTCTGACGTCTATCTCTAAGCGTTCCTCCCGATAACCTATCATCGAAACGATCAAGGTGTGCTTGCCCTCGGGTACACGTGAAAGCACGTAGTAGCCCTGCTTGTTGGTGGCGGTGCCCATGCTTTTATCGGCAAGATAAACGCTGACGTAGCTCAGGAACTCGCCTGACTCCGCTTCGCGCACGAACCCTGCAACCATTCCGGTCTCGGCGGCAAAAAGGAACTCCGTGAGAAAAAGCACTGCCCATATTATTCCCTTGCGCATACCGAACTCTATCCGTCTATTCCTGTATGTCAAGAGGCAATACCGGACCCCCCGGCGACATGCCATCGCAGGCAGATACCGCCGGCAGGTTCGGGAACCGCTTTAACTCATCCGTATGCTGAGAGTTAATCTTAACGGTTATGATCCTGGAAGGATCGGGGGAGCTCGGAAAAGGTCTCTTCCCCTAGATCAACACCAACCACCTCATCGTTTACCCAAATCCTGGTTTCACGTTATCCCTCCTTGGATGCATACTATCTGCTTTGGCAGAGGAAGTCAAGTGGACAAATGTCTGTGCGCCAAGAGATTGTTACCAGGGTAGCGTGATAGGGTGAGGGAAAGATGTGGAACAGCCTTACCTGCCTCTGTGCACGAGGGTGTCGCTCAATTCAAATTGCAAACTGCAAATTCTAAATTGCAAATTTGTCTGGATACAAGCGATAGAACTGTGGGCTTCGATTATGGAGAGATGAAGGGTATATGTTTGAGATTCTAATGAGTGTTGGTCCAGAGGGATAGATAAGCCTGGTTGTGGAGTATAGCTAATTACTAAGTCCAACAGTTTATAAAAACCGTCGCCGTCAATCTTGGGGTTATCCTTTAAGTTTGGGAATTGGCCATCACAGTGGACCAATTTAGCGAGTTGCAGGCCGATAAGTTCAAATAATCGGCAAGTTACCTTTGGCGGCAACCGCATTCAGACCATGCGGATAAGAATACCTCCTCAAGCAAAGGCCTTCTGTCTTCAGCACACTATCTTCTCCCTTGATGGGAAGGAGAGGTAACGAATGCTTCCTATCTTGACATCTTCGGCTGAGCCGTGTAGGATATTCCTAATCCAACAAGGAGGAAAAGATGAATAACCTTGCGTTCATAAAACGAGCAGCGCTCGTTATCCTTGCGCTGCTGATGCCCGTAACTGTTACCTGCAAGAAACAAGCCGGGAATAACAACCAAGTCGAGGAACGGTATCTCATCATCACTGAAGAAGGCGGGGACGAGAAAGAGATAGATGTCACCGGCTGGGAGCCTGGCGAAGAGTTCGTCTGGTTGAGTGGATTCGGCTACCCCTGGCAAGGTGAAGACAGCCTTGACTACCGTATCGAGGATGGTCTTCTATGGGTGAACGGCAAGCTGGTCGGTGCGGACCTTGAAGAGGTCGCGTTCGCCGATCTGTCCAATCCTGAGGAGATAGTTAGCGTTCGCACGGATGCAGAGCATATGTTGGAGCTGAAGCGATTCCCCAATCTTACTGTAGTATTTCCTTTTGTCATAAAAGATGATGACTTGGCACACCTTAAGGGTTTCACCAACCTTAGGGCGTTGTATCTGCTCGGGCCCCTGATCACGGACGCCGGGCTTCGCCACCTTTCAGGCCTCACCAACCTGAGGGAGTTGTATCTGTGGGAGACCGACATCACGGACGCAGGGTTTGTGCATCTCAAGGGTCTCACCAACCTGAGGGTGTTGAGTTTGTTCGAGACGGATATCACCGACGCCGGGCTTCGCCACCTTGAGGGACTCAAGAACCTGAGGGTGTTGGGTCTGCTCGGTACCGATATCACGGACGCCGGGCTTGCCCACCTTAAAGGTCTCACTAACCTGAAGGGGTTGTATCTGAACGGCACCGATGTCACGGACGCCGGGCTTCGCCACCTTTCAGGCCTCACCAACCTGAGGGTGTTGGATCTGGGGGCCACCGACATCACGGACGCTGGGCTTACGCACCTTAAAGGACTCACCAACCTGAGGGAGTTGAATCTGTGGTATACCGCTATCACCGACGCGGGACTTAAACACCTTAAAGGTCTCACCAACCTGAGGGAGTTGAATCTGCGGAATACCGACATCACGGACGCCGGGCTTCGCCACCTTGAGGGCCTCAAGAATCTGAGGATGTTGGATCTGTGGAGAACCAAGATCACGGACGCCGGGGAAAAAGAGTTAAAAAAGGCGCTGCCGGAGTGTGGGATTTACCGTCATTATAGGTAAGGATCGCAGAGGGAGCTAACGGCATGGACGCGGCTGCGCCGCTCATTTCAAATTTCAAAGTGCAAAATGCAAATTGAAGGTGCGCTAACGGCTAACAGCTCACCGCCGACCGCCCACGGCTGACAGCAAACGTGTATAGGGTGTACCTTAAAGCATCCGTGGGATATTAGTTCGCTAGCGAGGCTGATACCCTATGAACGCATACAGTGCTCAAGGGATATGCTATACCTGACGGGAGCACGCTGTCCCATTAAGGGAGGAGAGTAATCTGCCTCCTCTATAAGAACCAGTCATGTAAACAGTTACACCTGTATCCAAACTCTAAACCCTCATGCACCCCCCCTACCTCCCTATGCATCTTGCCAACCGACCCAGATTAACTTCCCTTAAAGGCATCTAACTAATATTCTCGAATCTCCCTCTACCCTCTTCTCCAGACCCCCCAATTAGTCCGCTCTCATGGTCAATTCCCTTAAGTTTTTCTATCCTTAGTTTAGCTGTATCGTTCATTGCGCCAGCCATTTCTCTATTGTGACGGTGGTTCCATGACCTGGTTGGGTATTGATCTCCATATGGTCAGTAAGCCTTTTCGCACCGGGTAGTCCTTTCCCCATGGCCTTCATTGAGGACCAGCCGTCCTTTAGAGCCAGTTCCACATCATCTATTCCCGGACCATTATCGATGAAGCTTATGCGAATCCCGCTGTGAGAATCGGAGTGTTCTTCTATGTGAACTTCTCCTTCGCCTGCGTAGAGGTAGATGTTTCGGGCCAGCTCAGATACCGCGGTGCTGATCCGGGTCTGATCAACAAGCCCGAAACCTAACTTTCGAGCCACCTCTTTTGCTGCGGCACGTGCGTGGACGATGTCAGATTCCTCTTTAATCGGAACCACTATCATCCGCTTCCTCTTCTTCGCTTTCCTCCTCGAGACCTTGCTTCTCTGAGGCCTTCTCCTTCAGGCTCTCCTGCAGGAGTTCGTAGCCTTCGTCAAGGTTTATTGCTGTCCTTACCCCACCTAAGGAAAGCCCCAACTCCACCAATGTGATGGCAACCGCTGGCTGCATGCCCACGATCACGATCTCCGCATCAAGTGTAGAGGCCATCCTGGCTGTGTCCGCAAGGGTGCGCCCCATGAAGGAATCAACCATCTCCAAGGCTGAGATATCGATGAGTACGCCCTTGGCCTGAGTCTGGGAGATGCGCTCGAGGATATCTTGCTGAAGCTGCTGGGCTATCCGGTCGTGCAGGTCAATCTGGATGGAGACGAGCAGGAAATCCTTCAGCTTAAGGATAGGAATAGAGGTGTTCTCTAGCATGGCTAGGCTTTCCGCTCTTCTACCATCCTTATGTTCAGACGCCCAAAGGCCCACTTCAAACCTTCAGCCAGGGTAGAGAGTGTCTCTACCCCTGAGAGATCCACCCCCAGATGCACCATGGTCTGGGCGACCTCCGGTCGTATGCCGGTGATAACGCAGTCAGCACCCAGAAGCTGCACCGCGGCAATCGTTTTTAACATGTGATTGGCTACAGCCGAGTCAACCGTGGGAACGCCGGTGATGTCCAGTATGGTCACCTTGGTTTGGGTGGCCGCGATATCTGTCAAGAGGGACTCGGTGAGCCTCTGCGAGCGCCGGGTATCGAGCGTTCCGATAAGGGGCAGAACCAGCACACGCTCCCATATCTTGATGATGGGTGTTGAAAGCTCCTCAATTGCCTTGCGCTGTTGCTCGATAAGGGCGAGTTTTTCCTCAAGCTCTTCGGCCTTCTTCGTGCTCTCGCGAACCTCCTCGCCCATGTCGGAGATCACGAGATTTATCCCGGTCTCTACTGCGCTAAGGGCATCGGCCTTCTCTATATCGGTGTCGGTCTCAATCTGGACCCCGAAATCGCCGCACGCGGCCTGAGAAAGAATCTCTTCCATCCTTTCGATTCGGCTTTCCAGATCGGCTATCCCTTTCGTTTTAGCCATACTTCACTCCTTCACAATGAGGCTAATTACTTTGATTCCTTCTCTTTTCCCTTTTCGTCTTTCAGCCAGGCAAGGGCTTCTTCTTCCGTGTCGAAGAACTTGAGATCTCTCCCTCTTCCTATCGCTGTGAATACGATTTTGCCAAGCATCCGGAGTGTCGGGTTCGCTCCATGGATCGCTATCTTACCCCAGTTGACCAGGTTGATAGTTTCGCGGATTGTCTTGCGGGTCTGTTTATCGTGGAGAGTCTGAGACTCCTCGGCCAGCTCGATGAAGAAGTAGCGGTGTAGCTCGGGTTCAAAATTGTCTTTGACAAAATGGAAGAAGCCGGAGGTACCCTCCGAGTCTAATGCCTGATAGAGAACCGCGCGCATCACCTCGTTTTCCTCGTCGAACCAGATCTTGTACTTCTCTTTCTCCTCCATTTTTATTCTCCTTTCAGCGATTTAAAGGTTTTCTTGCGCAAGAAAAGCGAGTATCTTGCTTGCACCGAATCAGGTTTAGTCCCGATTCAGCTACGGCTAACATTATTCTGTCTTCATCTATGCCCACACTACCCATACTTGTAAGGGGGAAATCTTTGAACATATTACTGTTTTTCCTTCCCTTGTCAACCCCATTTGATCAGCTCATCCTATTAATGCCCGAACATCCTTAAATAATATTATTTTATTACATTTATCTAAAGGAACCAGCTAGATGGAGTCATTTCTAATTTTATTGGCTACTTCTTCCTATCTGAAAAATGACCTAAATGTTCACTTGACATATGCAGTTTTTTGATTATAATCAATCAACGAACAAAAGGAGTCGTTCTTTGGAAATAAAAAACTGCTTCGCACACAGCGGGTGTTTCAGCAAAGACTAACGCAGGCTTTACCGCTTCGAAAAGCCTGAAAACCTTAGCCAAAACTGCTTGATACATTTAAGTATCAAGTATTAAAAAGGAGAGCTAAATGCCGAAAACCACAAAAAAAACAAACAAGTATGCAACAGATTCGGAGTTCGTCCGCGATCTGGAGCATGACATCACTGCCTTCATAAAGGCCGGCGCTGAACAATCCGATGTCGACGAAAAGTACAACGAACTCGCCCTTCGGTTGTTTGAGTACCAATACAACATGAACATACCTTACCAGAAGTACTGTGACAAATACGGCAAAAAACCAGGCACCATAGATTCCTGGGAAGAGATTCCCGTGGTTACCACTTCCGCATTCAAGGAAGTGACATTCAGGACCTTTCCGGAGGAAGAAACTGTAATGCTCATGACCAGTAGCGGAACAGACGATCCTGAAAAGCGCTCAAAGGTCTATCTTAATAAGATGGGTCTCGAGTTATTCGACTTGTCCACCCAAACCGCAATAGAACTTGGATTGTATGGTTCCCCGGATGAGAAGTTTCACGCATTGTTGCTCGGTCCCGATCCCGAATTAACGCCCGAGGCATCTATAGTGGTACGCGGACTAATACAAGTGGTTGAAGGGCATTATATCGGGAAGCCGGAATTCTTCATAAAGCCTGATGGGTTCGATTTCGCAGGCCTTGCCGAAAGACTCAGGCAGGCCGAAGAGACCGGTGAACCGGTGGTGATCGCTGGAGCCACGTTCGGACATATCCACTTCTTTGACTATTGCCAATCCCAGGGCATCTCCTTCAAGCTGCCCGAAGGCAGCCGCTGCTTTGACGGTGGAGGCTACAAAGGCAAAGCAAGACAGATCACCAGAGAAGAGTACTGTCAACTGGCTAAAAAGGTACTTGACGTACCGTCACATCTTCTTGTAAATTGCTACGGCATGGTCGAGGTACCCTTGCCTTTCATGGAAAACGTATTCTACAACCACAGAAAAGGCATAAAGGAACCACGCTACAAGATGATTCCTCACTGGGGGAAAACCCTGGTTGTTGATCCCGACACCCTGAAGCCTTTGCCCAAGGGCGAACGAGGATTGCTTCGTCATTACTGTTTGGCTAATCTTGTGACCGCGCAGGCTATTCAAACGGATGATGTAGGTGTCGCAATCGGTTCCGGCTTCGAAATCTTGGGCCGTGCAAAAGGCTCCGAGGCGCGCGGCTGTTCCATTGCCATTGACGAACTCCTCAGCGCACAAAAAAAATAATGGAGGACAGGATGTCAGGGGCAGAAACATCTACCCCGGTGTTCTTCCTGTGTGCCCTGGATGAGACCCACGTTTAGAACCCTTTTGCCCTTGAGGTCCAAACCCGCGGGGATCGCGTCAGGAGAGATTCGCTGGCACCCACATCCTCCCTAGTTCTCCAATCATCGCAGAACCAAAACCAGCAAGGGAAAACTACCTATCCCATCTTGCGATTTATGAGTTTGTGGAGAGGATAGACAAAACCGTAGCCTTCTGGCGTGATCCCCGCTTTCCCTTTGCTCCTGTTCATGTCTTACTCCTTCAGAGCGGGCTAATTACTCTGATTCCTTCTCTTTTTCAGCCTTCAGCCAAGCAAGGGCCTCTTCTTCGGTTGCGAAGAACTTGGTATCCTTCGCCCTTCCAAGTGCCGTCGCTGCGATTCTGCCAAACATCCGCACGGCTGGTTTCGCGCCGCAGATCGCTATCTTGTAGAAATCAAGACTCGCAGCCCCATCCTTTAGTAATTTACGGCCTTCCTTCTCGGGTATAATCTGGCCACGTTCGGAAGAGATCTTGACTGATAGATAACGCCGTTGCTCCGGGGTGAATCCCTTTGCAGAGTTAATGAAACTTCCTACGTCTTCCGTCTCGAACTTATCAAAGATCTCCAGCCACAGTACCCCGTTCTCCTCGTCGTACCAGAGTTTGGATTTGTCTTTCTCTTTCATTTTTCTCCTCCTTTTGGCGATTTAAGGGTTTCCTCGCGCAATAAAAGCGAGTCTCTTGCTTGCATCGAATCTGGTTTTAAGCCTGATTCAGTCACAGCAAGCATTACACTTCTCTATGCCCACACTACCCATACTTGTAAGCGGGGAATCTTTGGACATATTACTGTTTTTCTTTCCTTTGTCAAGTCCATTTGATTAGCTCACTCTATTAATGCCCGAACATCCCTAAATAATATTATTTTATTACATTTATCTAAAGGAACCAACTAAATGGAACCATCTGTAGTCTTATTGGCTATCCATTTCTATTTGGAAAATGACCTAAATGTTCACTTGACATATGCAATTTTTTGACTATAATCAATCAATGAATAAAAAGAGTCGTTCTTTAGAGATGAAGAACTGCTTCGCCCACAGCGGGTGTTTCAGCAAAGACTAACGCAGGTGTTGCCGCTTCTAAAAGCCTGAAAACGTTAGCCGAAAACGCTTGATACATTAAAGTATCAAGTATTAAGAAGGAGGAACAAATGCCGAAAACAACAAAAAAAACAAAGAGGTATGCAGCCGATTCGGACTTCGTCCGCAATCTGGAACAGGACATCACAGCCTTCATAAAGGCAGGACGTGATCAAGCCGGCACCGAGGAGCGCTTCAATGAACTGGCCCTTCTGTTGTTCGAGTACCATTATAACGCGAATGCGCCCTATCAGAAGTACTGCCAGAAAAGAGGAGTTGCCCCAGGCGAGATCCGCTCCTGGACACAGATCCCTGCGGTGCCCACAACCGCTTTCAAGGAGATCCCCTTATGCACCTTCCCACCGGAAAAGGCTGTGAAGGTCTTCACGAGCAGCGGGACCACCCAGCAGACCAAGCGCTCAACCCTTTATTTCGATGAAGCCGGGCTTCGCTTGCTTGAGCTGTCTCAGCAGACGGTGGTGACTGAGACCATGTGTCGTGATTTCGACAAGGCTCGTCTTTTGCTCGCTGCTCCCCCACCAACTATGGCTCCCAATTTGGCGTTGACCAACTACCCGCTGCTCGCGCTTAAAGGCCGCCTGATTGGTGAGCCGGTGTATCTTATCGGCAAGGAAGGACTTGATTTCCCTGGATTGGTAGCGAACTTAAGAGAAGCCGAAGATCCCCTGATTCTGACCGGAGCCACGTTCGCGTTCCTTCACTTCTTCGAGTACTCGAAATCCCAGAATATGTCGTTCCGGCTTCCCGAGAAAAGCGTTATAAACGACGGCGGAGGCTTCAAAGGGCAGGCGCGAGAGATACCCAGGGAAGAGTACTTCGAATTGGCCCGTCAGGTTCTCGGAATTCCACCGGAGCGCATCCTGAACGCCTACGGTTTGAGCGAGGTGGCCACGGGATTCAATGATAACGGATTGTACAACAAGACTAACGGCATAGATGGCCCACGTTACAAGATGATCCCGCACTGGGTTAAAGCGGTTGTGGTCGATCCGGATACGCTCAAACCCCTGCCCAAAGGCCAAACCGGCTTGCTGCGCTACCACTGCCTAACCAACTTTTCGAACGTGATGGCCGTGCAAAGCGACGATGTGGGTTATGCGGTCGAAGATGGCTTTGAGGTCGTAGGCAGAGCAAAAGGTGCTGAAGCACGCGGCTGCTCCATTGCCATGGACGAGCTGATCAGTGCCCAAAAAATGAAGTAGCCGGCAAGATGAGAGAAACATCAATCCCAGCGTTCTTCCTGCCCGAAGTTGCTGAGGCTGACCTTGGGGAGTTTACTACGCTTGAGTTCGGGCAAGGCCAGAACACGGTCAGGATGCATTCTCCCCTCCTTACACCTGCTTTGCTCTCCAAGATCATAGCGCAACTTAAAGAAGCGCGGGAGGAATACCTCGCCAAGCTCCCTGTCTATGAGATCATCGAAACCATAGATAAAGCCGTGGCACTTTGGCGCGATCCAGACTACCCACTGCGTCGCAAGGCCGAAGCGCTACTTCCTCTCATCACCGGCTACTCCAGCGAGATGATTACCCAGACCCTGGACGAGATCGTACTCATGTTGCGGGGAGAAGACCTGAAGCTCCTTCTTGAAGAGGAGTTAGGCGACCCTCTGTTTCTGGATCAATTCAGGCCGCGGCCGAAAAGCACCGGGATGTGCAAGGTCTACGGGCCTCGTCTCACCACCGCCGTGTTCGCAGGCAACGTTCCAGGACTTCCTGTGGCAAACATCGTCTATGCGCTGCTCATGAAATCGGCGATCTTAGGCAAGTCATCCTCTGAGGAGCCTTTGTTCGGCGTTCTATTCGCACAAACTCTGGCTGAGATAGATCCTGAGCTGGCTCGCTCTGTTGCCATGGTTTGCTGGAAAGGCGGCGATGTGGAGATCGAACACCTGGCTTTTGGCTCCTCGGATGCTGTGGTTGTCTATGGCGGAGAGCATTCTGTAAACGAAGTCCGGAAGCGGGTTCCTTTCCGAACCCGCTTCATCGCCTACGGGCATAAACTCAGCTTCGGGGTCATAGGCCGCGAGCATCTAGCAGCGGACCGCGTCAGGCAGACGGCGGCCTGGGCAGCCGTAGACGCATCAGTCTTTGATCAGCAGGGGTGCCTGTCTCCTCACGTGTTCTACGTAGAAGAAGGCGGCCAGACCACGCCCAAGGAGTTTGCGAGGCTGTTGGCTAGCGAGATGGAGGCCTTTAACCAAAAGATCCCTCGCGGGAGGATCTCGCCTGACGAATCGGCACATATCAACCAGCTACGTGGCTCATACGAGTTCCGGGAGTTTGAAGACCAAGGTGTAGCACTGCATGCGAGCTCACGGGGTACGGACTGGACGGTTATCTACGAACGCGATCCGGCATTCGTGCCGTCGTGTCTGAATCGAACCATCCGCATCAAGCCGGTGAAAGACGTATCAGAAGTGGTTGGATTGATCGAACCCATAAAGGGCTACCTGCAGACGGTAGGCGCAGCTCTGCCACAAGAAAGGTTCTTATCCCTGGCGAATAAGATGGGCCAACTAGGGGCAGATCGCATCTGCCCTCTGGGCAAGATGACCGCTCCTTCCCTCACCTGGCATCACGACGGACGCTTCAACATACTCGATCTGCTCAGATGGACTGATATAGAACAAGGCTCAACATAAGCTGAGAACAAGAAAAAACTGGGGGGCTAAACACGTCCCCACGGGGTTGGAAACAACTCCGTGGGGACTTTGTTTTCTGGTTCACCTCCTTTAGGGTTTAGCTCACAGCTTGGTTGTTTTCTTCATGACGCCAGCCCTGTTAACTCCTCACTGATTTTCCACAGCCGCTGCCAAGCTTCTTGGTTGTAAGAGGCTTTGGACGAACGCTTGGGTTTTCGCTTGGAGAAATACTTTCCGGTGACGCCCTCCACCTCCGGCGAGGACGCCAGATAGATGCTGGTCAGCGCACCCTCCTCAGGGGGAATCGCCCATAAGAGGTTAAAACTCACCCACCTGACTATCCTAAGAGCACCCCTAACCTGATGCGCCACGTTGGTCTTCACAAAGCCAGGATTGAGGGCATTTACCGTGACCCCGGTGCCCGCCAGCCGCCGCGCGAGTTCGTAGCTGAACATGAGCAGGGCAAGCTTGGAGTGGGTATATGCTGGGATACCGAAGAATTTTTCCCTGGTTGGTAGTTCGTTAAGATTTAACCCCTTAACCCATGCGTGCATGAAGGAGGAAACATTGACTATGCGGGACGGAGCACTGGTCTTGAGGACATCAAGTAACAGGTGGGTCAACAAAAAAGGAGCGATATGGTTGACGGCAAAGAACATCTCGATACCGTCGGAGCTCTGGGCTCGTTCGGCAAGACCAATGCCAGCGTTGTTTATGAGCACGTCCAGGCGTTGATAGCGATCCTTAAACTCCTGGGCCAGTCGGCGAATCTGAGCCTGCGAGGAGAGATCGGCAAGCATCAAATCAACCAAATCGTTTCCGCTCTCCCTCTTGATCTCGAGCCTGGCTGCCTCGCCTCGTTCCTTGCTGCGGCAGGCCATAACTACGGTCGCGCCCATCTTTGCCAATCCCAGAGCGGTTTCCTTGCCTATACCTGAGTTAGCTCCTGTCACCAGGCAGACCTTGCCTTTCATTTCATTCATCTTAGCCTCCTTGGTCTTTAGACTTATGTCTTTAAAGTCTGCCATTGAAGTCGTTGACATCCTATTATTTTTATCATTGACGAATTATAGATTAAATTCCGAACGATGTCAAGTTAATTATAAGTCTATTTTATTGAAAGTTACAGGGGGGGACGGTGAATCCTTCAGTATCGTCTTGGTAAGGTCTTTCGCTTCGATCTTGCGCGGGTTGAGGAGTGGCTTGAGTCGCGGGGCGTGCAACCACAACTCATCCGAACCAACAGCGCCGATCTCGAACGTGATGTTGACAAGATACTTGCCTCAACTACAATTGGAGGTAAGGTATGAGAGTTTATCAATGTGGTAAGCGTTGGTATGTCGAGGACTCATACAACCCGAAAAGGTACCGCCGGTCCGCGGGTCGGACTAAGCGGGAGGCTCTTTTAAAACTTGGCGAGATTGAACGCTACAAAGAAGTCTGGATAGAGAATGTAAAGTCTGCTTCCGTTAACCGTGAGTTGGCGTTACTAAGGCATATGCTCCGTAAGGCAATAGATTGGGATTACCTGCGGAAAGAAAATCCTGCAAGCAGGGTGAAACAGTTCAAGGAACCCTCAGGACGGGTAAGATACCTCTCCTTTGAAGAAAGAGAGCAATTACTTGAAGCGTGTAAGCGGACTGGTATCGAGGATTTCCATTGTCACAGCCTTAGACACACCTTTGCCTCTTATCGCGTTATGGCGGGTGTAGACATCCGAACGGTTCAGGTACTGATGGGACACAAGGACATCAAGATGACCATGCGGTATTCGCATCTTTCCAAGAGATACCTCAGAAAGGCGGTAAACCGGATGGTCACAAATTGGTCACAAGTCGAGGATGCACCCGTCGAGCAATCTCCCAAGTTACGGAGTTAAAGAAACTTGCCGACGTAGCTCAGCGGTAGAGCAACGCTTTCGTAAAGCGTAGGCCGGTGGTTCGAATCCACTCGTCGGCTTTTTCAATCGTTACCCAGTAGGGCGCAACCCGTTGTAACACAAGCACTTACAAGGGATATAGGTATCCCTTTGGGCGGGTGCAAGGTTTACCCTATCACACCTGAAAAGTAGGCGTTTGGGTGCAAAAATGGCTAAGAACCCCTAAAATAACACACCTACTGACACAGCCCAAAAGGTGCTCGGAGAAACACAGCCCAAACACACCGCCGTCAGTTTGGGCCGCTGCCCAGAACTCAAAAGGTTAGTGCAGTAGGTCTATATCTTCTCAAGCCGCTCTCTGAATCCGTCTTTCAAATGTACACGGGGCAACCTCGTCATTTTACCCGAATGTAAGTGTATCCTTCCTTTTTTATGTTTTGATCCAAATACTGACCTTTTGAAGGAGCATTCATAAGACCATCATATAAGGCAAGTGGAACACCAAAGTATTGATAGATTCTACCCCCATGAAACTCCACCTCTAAGACTTGAGTAGATCGGTTGTACCCTACGGATACAAGATTACTCGATTGAACTGGGATTCTCTTCATCTTGTCACCTCAAATTTTCAGATTACCACACCGACACTGCTTGAGTTTCGCATTGTTGGGTGAGTATTTTTTGCAAGCTTCTGTATTACAACTTGGACAAACGAAAAGGGCCTTAAATTCATCTATATCTCTAAGAACCGTTTCCACATCCCCTCTACTTAAAGTAGTTGATTGCATGTTCCGATGATGTGAACCTAAATTTGTCAGCAGTTGACTTGCTCTTAAATCATCAAAAATTGCTTTCCCATCCTTTGAACGCAGAGACTGGTTCTCATTTATGTAACTCCGCAGACCATCTAACAACTCGCTTGCTTCTCTTTGATCATTCCTAGGGCCTACACGAAATTCAAGGCTTTTCACACCGAGTTTAGAGCATTTGTCTTTCAACAATTCTTCAATTAAAGTTCTACAACGATTCGCAGCCTCATGTATATTATTTCTCTCCAATTGCCATTTGATTCTTTCGTCTAATGTAGCTGGTGACTCTATGACCTCAACCCCTCTTTCAATTGACCATTTTTTCAACCCACGAAAACGCCATTTACCTGTAGGTGACAAGGTTTTCTTCAACTCTTCAAACCAGAGATCATCGTGTGTAAAAAGCAGAATCTGAACATCAGAAAACTCATCACGGAGTAACCTTGCCAAAGCAAACCTGTGGTTCGAATCAAAACTGCTAATAACGTCATCGAGTATAATGAAATTGCTTACTTTGTTGAAGTATCTAATGAAGGCTAAGAACAAACAGATACCAAGACTATTCATGTGGGATTCGCTTAGAACCTTTCGCGGTGGTGATATTTCCAAGCCGTGAAACAGAAGCTTGAACTCGACACCCCTAAGTTCTGTTTGAATAAGCTGTATTTGATCTATTTTTTCGTCCAAATGAAGACGAGCAAAAAATTTTTCAACGTCGGAAGATATCACCGAGATCACGGCGTTAAGCCCTTCCTTTTCTCGATTTTCAAAATCTCGTAGTACATGCCACATTGATGATATTTGTTCCCTGAATTTCTCAATCTTTTGATTCAACCTTTGGATCTTTATAAAATTATCGCGCAATGAGTCAAGCCTGGCGACATTCCTGTAAAAAATCTTTTCTTCCTCGGTATCAGATAGTTCATCCTTGAGCGCTGCTAACTTCCCTCGTGTCTTTTGAATAGCTTCACTTAAGACTCTTAGACTTTCATCATTCGGCACTCCTACTTCAGTTGGTTCAATAACCTTCTGCATATTGATTGTCAAATCGTTCCACGCATTAAGGCGGTTCAGCCAGTTAATTATCTGATTCAATTCGTCGGGCAAGGTAAGGAGCTTCTTGTTTTCTTCGCTCTCGAATTCCTGGATTCCATCCATAGATGAAGTTATACTTACCCTCAATTGTTTCACGCTATCAATAAGTTCCTTTTTCTCTTTTAACAATGCTTCGAGCCTAATTACTTCTTCTTCCACAGTTTTTTGGAGTTGCAACGTATCAAATTTACTCTTACATAGAGGGCACTTGTTTGGTGCACCCCACCCTTTACTCAAAATCTGTTGGGCCTTGGCATAAAGACCTTCCCATGCCGAAGCAGCCAACAATTCCGGTTTCGCAACAAGTTTGTTGTGTTTGCCGGCGATGGTCTTTAACTGATTACAAATTTCTTCGGGTGTGCGTATTTTCTCAATGGCCCTCTGTAAAACCTCAACCGCAAGGCGCTTTTTACCTTTGTCGGTTCTCAATGTTTGTTCATCTAGGGTGTTGGCTACTGCAATTAGAGACTCAAAATCCGTTATTGGTTGAGGATGCTTTAGTTCTGCTCTTATTTGTTCAGTCGAACTGTCTGTCAAAGTCAGTCCCCTTAATTCGAGATGCTTTAGTTCTGCTCTTATTTGTTCAGCATAACTGATAATATCCTGAATTTCAAAAGTGTCGCGACCAATAATCCGACCGATTTCTTCTTTGCTATTCTGCAACCTAGCTTCATTTTGGATTAGTTCCTTGTCATCTTTCAACGCATTGTATACCTTCAGCAGAATCTCTCTCATCTCCGTTACAACCCTAAACCCTACAATTTCCTCTATATCTTCAAGCTTTTCACTTTTTGTCTTGTCAACGAATCTTCCTATCGTAGAATGTCTTAAAATGAATGATTCTTTCGCGACCTCCTCTATAAACTTATTAAATTCCTCAGATTGATTCGAAGAATAATACCCCCCTTTCCTTTTCAACGTCTTAACGGAGCTTAAGTTCACATCATCAAATTCAAGCGTAACAGTTGCATCTTGACTATCGGGCAAAGCCTTATTGAAGTAATCCTCTCTACCGCAACCTTCCTTTCTAAGGTCTTCTATTTCGTCAGTAAAGAACCATTCAATCGCATCTGTAAAGCTACTTTTACCATCACCATTGTTGCCGTATAAAACGAGATTTGGTGCATTATTGGGGAATTCAAGCACAACAGGCTTTAGAATGCCTCTGAAACCCTCTATGGTTAATCTCTTTAGACTAACTTTATCCATTGCCTGCCTCTCTCAATTCCTTCAACCCATTAAGAATCTCTTCTTTGGTAAATCTACTGCTATAAAAAAGGGAACGTAAAAGACCCATAACATCGGCATCGATCCGCAAAATGTCAAGTTCTTTAAAGAACTCCGCAACTAATTCCTTGCCTGTTTTTATGTCGGAAGCCTTCTCTCGCTCTTGTTCGCCCATTCCTATTTTCGGCTGTTCTTTTGTCTCGCCTGAAGATTCGGTCATTTAATATCCTCTTTTTTGCCGATCTGCCAACCTCATAAGGAAATACTATACACTTAGACTATCCTTTTGTCAAGCCCCTTTGCCTAAAATTGCGACTTTAAGAAATTGCCTCTCTGAGATTTCAGAGCAGGATTAGGGCAAGGAATTGGTGCAAAAGTGGTGCAATTTTGGTGCAGGGGCTTAGGGTGAAATTATGGTGGGCGATAGTCTATCCCTTGCAGGGATTTCCCTTTCCTTCAACGATCTCGATTTCCTCAGGGGTTAAGGCATAAAGCTTGTAGACAAGGCGGTCAATCTCGCGGTCAGTTTCGGCGATCTCAGTTACGACCGGCGTGAGTTTGTTTTTGTATTTATCAAAACCTTTTGAGAGGAGCTCGTAGTTCCTGGGTTCGCGGGTGTTGAAGGCAAGCTTGCGGTTCTTTGCGATAAGGTCGGCAAGGGCGTTGGCATCGTCAAGCTTCTCAAGGCCGCGGATGCGCTCCCTGCCCGAAAGCTCAGCGAGCTTTGCCCCTATAAGGTGCTCCAGCCAGCCGGAGTATTCTTTAACTATCTCCTGCTTGCGCTTGTGCAGGTCAAGCATAGCTTGTACAAGCTCAACCATATCGTTGTGCATCTTCTTGTCTTCGGGCTTGGAGAAGTCGATTGTGCGGATGGGCATAGACTCTACTTCGTTTGTTCCCACGTTGTTATTCGTACTTGTGATCTTAAATCTCCACTGGAACAACTTTGAATTTAACAAACCCATTAAATAATAAAGATCGTACTCCGTCCTAACATTCAAAGTAATGGAATTTGTAGAATCCGCAAAATAGGTCGGTGGCTTTATAATCATTGCAACGATTCGCCATTTTTCATCAACTCCCGTTATTCTTTGAGTTGCTATACGACGCTTGAATACTTCTTCAGGAATAGAATTTCCATCCTCCAAAAATTTCTTCTCATCGAACCATTCCCTTTCACCTTGACTTAACACATCTTGGAAATAGTATCTCCCAATTTCCACTCCTTTCAATAATCTAGACATACTGGAATCACTGGTAATGAACTTGCTATATATTGTTTGATTGATTTCTCCTCTTCTTACATCAAAAGTATCTTCTTCTGCTAATCTTACAATACCTTCGGTTAGGTACATTTTCCGACAAACCTCCCAGTTACTCTGGTCAACTAAAGGAATAGGAATATTATTTGGATCGAGCAATACCAAATCATCAAATTTGATTAAAGCCTCACGACATTCATCTTCAAAGCTGTTTCCAGGAAACACCCGGATATGAATTTGAGTCATTTTGGGTGATTGAGGTTCGTTCATACAAGTAACAATCGTTGTGGACAGTTTTGCATCCTTAAAAATTCTCCGTTTAGAATTATCTTTTTGCGGGAAACAATCTGCTAATAATTCGCAGGTTGAAAGCATCAAATTACGTCGCGCTTTTGAGCAACTTATATCTGCAACCAAAGATAAAGGCACAATCATACCAAATCGATCCCCTCGTTGTAAAAGCCCTAATGCTCTTACAATAAATAATCGGTACAGATTAAGCTTACCACCTAGCGCTGCCTCGTACAGAGGGATATTCTTTACATAATCACCCAATTCTTTATGGGGGCTAGAGATTCCTTTCCTTTCCTTCTCAAGAACGTCATACGGCGGATTCCCTATCACCGCGTCGAAGCCGGGATTGGCAAGCGGCCTGCCGTGCTTATCGAAAAACACTTCTGGAAACTCAAGCTCCCAGTGGAAAAAGTGATGCTTGTTCCAGAGCTTAGTTGCTTTATCCACCCACTTTTCGCGCTCCAGCGCGGCAAATGCCTTTTTATCGTCTTGCCTCAGCGCTTCCACAAGCCGCGAGTAGTCCTTCGGCTTGACCTCGTTCCCGAAGTAGGTGGAGACCCAGACGTCGGCGGCCTGGCGAAAAGGTTTCATCATCCCCCGCGCCTGCTTGAGCCGCTTTATCTTGTCATCTATCTGGTCAATGGTATCCGAAGGCTCGTCCTCAATTTGCTTATAATAGACTATCGTGCGTGCCGAGTAGTGTTCAACTATCTGCTGAAACAGCGAGCCGGTTTTCTCGCCCGGCAGGTTGCCAAGCTCTGCAACCTTTGCGCCGATAAGCGAATCTCCAGGACGCAGGTGATGGTCAAGGAAGGAAAGCGGCTTGTTCGCGGCCACGGTTGAAAGCCACAAGGAAAGCTTGGCAAGCTCCACAGCAAGCGGGTTCTTATCCACCCCGAAGATGCAGCGCTCTATAATCAAACGCTTTGCCTTGCCGATCTCGTCCTCCGTTTCCTCAATCTCCTTAACTCCCAGAAGCTTGGGGGCAAGGAAATCGGTTGCCTCAACCAGAAAGTGTCCCGAACCCATTGCCGGGTCGAGCACACGGAGCGAAAGGAGTTCCTTCTCTTTAATGTCCTTGGTCAGCGGTTCAAGGGTGTGCTCGACAATGTATTTCACGATGTAGTCCGGCGTGTAGTAAGAGCCTGTGGCCTTGCGGTCGCCCCGCTCTGTCACGGGGTAGTATTCCCCTTTCCCTACGCTGTCCGTAGTTTTGCTTATCTCCTCTTCTTTGCGTTCCCGCAAGGGCTTCCATTGCTCTTTCTTTCCCTTTTTTACCGCGACCATCGGCTCAGAGGCAACCTCAAGATGATTTTCTAAAAGCCCCTCGTATATGCTCCCAAGGTCCCTGATTTTCAAGCTCGAATAGTCAATGAACTCCTTTTTTGGCGTAGTCTTTGTCTGGGGTCTGGATAAAAGGTCAATAACCTCGGCAAGCCAGCGGTCGCCTATTTTGTACTTCTTGAGGAACTCGTGCTGATTGTCATCGAAGAGACCACCGTTATAAGGGGCAATACCCAGGTCTTTTTCCCCCTGGTCTATAAGTGTTGAAAGGGCAGATAGTTTGCCCCACAGCATAGGTATGCTGCCGCCGTAAGGCGGCCCGTCCTTCCTTGCGTATATCTCCTCCTTCATACTCTCCAGGCTGTAGTGTTGAAGGTAGCTTCTGTTAGAGATTGGCAGGAGCAACTTATCTTCGGCGTAGAGTATAAACAAGAGACGGTAGAGAAGAACAAAGCAGTTTTCGCGTATAAGCTCCTTGTCGCGCACAGGCTCCAAGCGGTTTTCTTTAAACTCCACGAATCCCTGAGCGAGTATTCGAAGCGCCTTGTAAACGTTGTCCTTAAGCTCCGCGCCGACGGCTTCAGCGTAACGGACTGAGCCGTCAAGCACGTAGTCGAGAAATCGCGGGAATGCTTGACAGCGAAAGAACATGTAGAAATACTTAAAGGCTTCAAGTTGTTCATCACGGCTTACGCCTGCTGCAAAGAGGGGCCCGTCGGAGTTTATTAGGCTTACAAGATTAACCTCGTAGTAGCGGTCAAGGTGTTTGCTTTGTTCCCGCTCATACAAACGCCAGATTCGCCCGTTAGTGAGTATGCCCCAACGTACCTCGCTATAGAGAAGATACAGGTGCATTTGGTAGGCAGGGTTGCGGTACTCGAAATCAAACAGGTCGGGCTCGTAACGCGATGAAAGGTCTAATTTGCGATTCCAATGCTTGGCTTCGCAAAGACCTATTGCTTTGTTGAAAAGCTCCCATTCCTTGCCCTTTTCCGTAGAGGCTTTCTTTTTTGCAGATTCCGTGTCGAATAACGCATAATCGGGCCTTCTGATGCCTTCGGCGGTTTTCTCTCGCGGTTGAACAATGTAATGGTGACCGAGTATTTCGAGTATGGGCCTGATGAAGTCGTTTTCCAGTTGAGGTTCGCTTAAAGCGGGGAGTCTCGTTAAATTCTCCTTATAGAGCTTGGAGATACCTTCAAAGGCTTCTTCAATCCCTTCGTGATCCCGCCATTCTCTTTCTTCTGGTAGTATTTCTTCAAGGTAGTGGTTTGAGAAGAGGTCTTGATTGGTGTGTAAAGAATTGGTACCCATGTCTACCCCCAGTATATCTAACTATAAGAGTACGTCAAGCATATTCCCCTTCACCCCGCAGCAGTGTAGCACTAACCAGCAGGCGCGAGGCAGGGCTGCTTGTCTAAAAAGCGTTCCAAGGCTCAGGCGAAAACCGACTTTAAGAAGATAGAGGACGAAGTTAAGAAAACAGAAGAGGAGCAAGCTAGACTTGTCAAAATACGCAAAGAACAAGACAAGGAAGCCTGCCAAGACTTTATTATTTGAGATGATTAGATTTAGGGAAATAAAAATGCCCATAAATAACTGCCAGGGGAAGGAATTATTAAGTTGCGCAATTGCGCCACTTAGTAAACGCAAGCGTATTTATTGGTTTATTGGAAAAAATGGGGGAAATGGTGGATAAATCTATAATTAAGGAATAAATACAGCAAACTCAAGGCGACACTACGTCTATTGCTATCCCGTATTGATGATTCCCTTCCCGCTCTATAGCCTTTCTTTCCTTCCGCACTTCCGAGCCTGCTGATTGCGATTACTTCGTGGCATACGGTTTTAATGAAGAAGAATTAAAAAACGCTCAAACTTGATAAATACATCATAGACACCATGCGTGGAGCTTGCGTGGAAGGGGGCTTGACACGAAGGAAATAGGGACTATTCTTATATCAACAATGGGAATTCAAATGAATAAAAGACAAATTTTTTTCATCATCGCGATAGCCGTTGGCATATTGTTGCTGATTCTCCTTGCGAAGAAAATGGGAACGGTTACGGATCAGCCTGTACTGCGAAGGAAATCGAGACACAAAAGGACACGTGAGGAAAGAGAGATAGGGCGATTAAACGTTAAGTCCCTTGACATCCGGGCAGGTGCGGATAGAATACCCGTAGACGTGGGCATCTACCGTAGGGAAAACGGGATGCTCTACGTGCGTGTAATGATTGACGGAAAGCTTATCCGCCGGTCTCTGGAGACTCGAAAAGAGTCTGAGGCTCTATTGAAAATCCGGAGTGTAATTATGGCTGCCTTGGAAGGTCAAAAAGCAAAGGAAGTCCCGACGCTTGCAGAGTTCACTAAGACCTATCTAGCCTACAGTAAACGCCAGTACTCAAAAAGCACCTATGCAAGGAACCTTTGCAGGATGTCGAAGCTCATAGAGAACTTTGGCTCTATGAGGCTTGACCAGATAGACAAGCGGGCGATTAAACTCCACTCTCAGAAACGTCTGCAGGAAGTGTCCCCAGCATCGGTGAACTGTGAACGGTCGTTGCTAAGCTCCATAATGGAGTATGCCTGTGAGCTTGACTTCATTCAAGAGAATCCTGTCAGGAAAGTAAAGAAGCTTAGGGAATCCCCAGGCCGAGAACGCTATCTGACCCCAGACGAAATCAAACGGCTCCTTGACGCCTGCAAGGCGCTAAGCGAACGGAAAGGCGTTGGACACAACCCAATCCTGTATGAGATTGTCTTAACCGCTATCCTCACCGGCTTACGTAAAGGTAATCTACAGAACCTGAAGTGGAGTCAAGTGGATTTTAAGACAGGGAATATCATTATCCCCGCCGGTGAACACAAAAACCGCAAGCCGCTCTACTTCCCGATTAACCCCTACTTGCAGGAGATATTGTCAGGACTAAGGCATAACTACCCTTACGCTGAATACGTCTTCTGCAAGGCTGACGGCACTGAATATGGAGATTGGAAAAGGAGCTTTAACACCGCGTGCGAAACAGCCGGTTTAGAGGACGTTCGCTTCCACGACTTAAGGCATACATGTGGAACCCTTCTGAACATGCTGGGTACGAACCAATATACTATCCGTGCGCTTATGGGACACCGCACATTAGCTGCGTCCAAGCGATACGTCCACACCCCGCCTGAAACAGTCAGAGAAGCGTCTAACGCTTTAGGAGACCGCCTGAGACGTATCCTAGACGGCAGCGACTAACACACCTATTGACACAGCCCCGATTTGGGCAGATGTAAGTTAAGGAATTAGGTGGCTTTGCATTCCGGTAATCGCTTTCGTAAAGCGTAGGCCGGTGGTTCGAATCCACTCGTCGGCTTACAGCCGGGCCACAAGGCCCGGTTCACCTTTATTGGTGAACGGGAGTTACTTGACAATAAAGCCCAACCGCTCTATACTGCCAAACCGAAGAGCAAACCTTTTGGGTCGCTTGTAGCGTCGAATAACGGTACAGATTCTAACAATTGAGGAGGAGAAAAGAATGTATACCTTGATATTTCTCTTTATCGTGGGAGCAACCCCACATCAAGCCGTGGATGCGGACAGAGACGGCTTCCCTGACGCGGCAGAGCTTAAAACATCAGCCGACCGCCACAACTTCCGCCGATGGTTTGTAACCATAGCGCTATCAAGACACCTTAACCCGCGAGATGACATCAGAGACTGCGCGGGCCTTGTTCTGTATTCATACAGGGAGGCACTCAAGTCCCATGACGAGGATTGGCGCGCGCAGTTCGGCGAGCTCTTAGACCCCTCGATCCCGGAGATCGCGGCGTTTCACTACCCGAAGGTTCCCTACATCTGGACAGAGATCTTTCGCCTGGCCGACGGTCCGTATGAGCCGGGCGACCGCGAGAGGGGCAAGCTGGGCAACTTTGCCGACGTTCCGCATCTTATGAATTACCATACGGTAAAGCTCACGAGAAGGTTAGACGATGGTGTGCTGGCAGGGGATTTGTTGTTCTTCACGCCAAAAGACAAGTCCTCGCACGTGATGATCTACCTACAGATCAAGGGTGAACCCCACTTGCTTTACCACACCGGGCCAGGGGATTATGAGTATTCTGGTGAAGAGAAGGCGGGGGAGATGAGATTGGTTAAGTTTGAGACGCTTATGTCACTTGACGAGGGGACCTGGCGGCCGGATGAGGCGAATCCAGCCTTTGCCGGGTTCTACATGTTCAAGATACTGGACTGACTGAACGTCTCTCGGAGGCTCCAGTCTCCGAGAGGCTTCAGAAGACGAGGGCCGAAGGCCCGAGTCTTAACTAAGATTGGATAATTTGAAAAGATATTGCCACTGCCCAGAAAGGAGGGTATCGTGAAAGTTCTTGCTTTGCTTGCCACCTTAACGGGAGGGCTTTTTGCCCACCCCTACATTCACCTCTCAACCTCCCGGATATACTCACCCGGGGAGGAAACAGAGATCCGACTGGAAACCAGAGACTTGGACGTAATCCACTTCCGATTGTACGCAATCGAGGACCCGATAGATTTCTTCGAAGCTCAGAAGAACATGCGCTCGCCCAGGGTGCGGGGCAAGGCCAAGCCTGTCAACTTCTTCCACATGCTGGAAGGCCTTGGCGATAGAACCAAGCGCAACACCCGCTATCTTGCCCGCGAGATGATGAGTAAGGAAAGCCGCATAGGGTTAAGGGATTATCTCGGTCTTCCACCGCTCGAGAAGAAGGAGGCCGAAACACCCGAACGCTTCGGGCCATCGAGTATCCCAAGGCTTGAGGGATACGAGGTGCTTCGGGAGTGGTCTATGGGGTTCGAGAAAAAGAAGAAGGATAAGGACGACTATTACTACTACGGTCGCTATCATTACGAGACCATAGACCTTGAGATCACCAAGCCTGGCGTCTACCTTGTTGAGGCCTACTACGGGACGCGCGTTGCCTACACCCCTGTGGTAGTTTCAGAGATGTCTGTGGTAACCAAGCAAGACCCTCGGGAGGTATACGTCTTCGCAGTGAACGCAGAAGACGGCAAGCCTCGCCGAGGGGCAGTGGTGGTGGTGCTTTCGGACACCAACCGGATAGCCACCGGCCGCACCGACGGCAAGGGACTCTTCCATACCTCCTTCGACACCACCCGGTTAAGGGTGCTGGTCCAGGACGGCGATAACTTCGCGCTCCTGGATAAGTACTACTACTATTCCGATGAGAAGGATCAGGACGGGGCAATAAAGGTCTATCTGCACACCGAACGACCCATCTACCGGCCTGAGCAGACCGTCTACTTCAAGGGAGTAGTCCGGCGGATGCGCCGCGGCACCTACCGTACCCCTGCAGGCGATGAGGTCGAGGTGGTGGTGACAGATCCAGAGGGCAACGAGATCTACCGACACACCCTCGCCAGTGACTCCTGGGGTGCGTTTGCGGACTCGTTGATAGTGCCCTCATCATCACGTCTGGGAAGATATACGTTAAGCGCCACCCTGGAGGAAACTTACCACTCGGTTCAGTTCCGGGTGGAGGAGTACCGCAAGCCCTCCTACAAGGTGGAGGTTGAGCTAGACGCCGAGCAGTACGTGCAGGGCGATACGGTAAAGATCGAGGTGGCGGCCGACTACTTCTTCGGCGCTCCGGTTGCCAAGGCGGAGACCAAGCTGAAGATATACCGACGCGAGCACCATCGCTACTACTGGTACGGCACCTCCTACATGGACGAGCTTGCCGGCAAGACCGACTCGCAGGGCCGCATCACCTTCACCTACGTCACACCCAAGAAGGACCGCAACTACCGCTACACCTTCGAGGCGCAGGTGCGGGACGAATCCCGTCGTGCTGAATCCGGTGAGGCCTCGGCGTTCGTGGCCTCCTCCGCGGTGCTGGTTGACCTGAAACCCACCCGCTACGTGGTGGAGCCTGGCGAGAAGCTTGAGATCGACATTCACACCCACGATATCCTCAATAAACCTGTTCCCGGCACGGTCGAGATAGTAGTTTACCGGCATTACTGGGACAAGGAGGACAAGGTCCTCGCCCGCAGAACCATGTCCGTGGGCAAGATAGGATTCACCACCTTCACCTTCACCCCCAGCCAAGCAGGCCCCTACTATGTTATAGCGAAGGCCAAGGACAAGCAAGGCAACCAGAGCGAGGAGAAACGCTGGTTCTACTCCTCCGAGCGCGGCGGCTACTACACCTGGAAAACCGACAGAATCCAGATCATCTTCGATGCAGAAACCTACGAGGTGGGTGACTGGGCCGAGGCGCTGGTGATAACCCCTTACGAGAACGCCAGCATAATCGCATCACTTGAGGCGGACAATCTGTACGACGTTGACATAATCGAACTTGAGGGGAACACCGCGATGCTGCGCTTCAAGGTTCGCTCCGAGTTCGTGCCTAACGTGTTCCTTTCGGTGTGCGGGATTTATGAAGGGGAGTTCTTCGAACACAAGGAGAAGATGCTCGTGAACCGCAAAGCAAGGATGCTCACGGTGGAGCTTGTCCCTGAGAGACAGCGCTACGAGCCGGGCGAGCGGGCCAAGTTGAACGTGCTGGTCAAGGACGTCCGTGGCAAACCCATCAAGGCGGATATCTCTCTTGCCGTGGTGGACGAGGCGCTCTACTCGCTTGCCGCAGAGATCGCACCATCAATCGAGGACTACTTCTACGGCGAGCGTGCCGATCAGGTTGCCACCTCTTCCTCTGTATACTACTCATTCTACGGCTACGAGCGGCAATATCAGATGCTTTCTGCCGCGGCAGCGGACAGCGTGGTGCTTGCCGCCTACAAGGGACGCGAAGAACCGAAGGTGCGCAAGAAGTTCAAGGACGTGGCATACTGGAACGCGTTTGTGAGAACAGACGGCTCTGGCCGCGCACAGGTTGAGTTAATCTGGCCAGATAACCTAACCACCTGGCGAGCCACTGCACGCGCAATCAGCATGGACACCAAGGTTGGCGAGTCGCGAGAAAAGATCTTGGTGACCAAGGACCTTCTGGTTCGCATCATCCCGCCCAGGTTCGTAACCGAGCGAGACAGCCTTCTCATACCCACCATCGTCCACAACTACACGCGCACATCCCAGGAGGTCAAGCTCTCCTTCTCGGTCAAAGGGTTAAAACTTTTCGACAACACCGCCCATACTGACACCATCCAGCCAGGCAGCACCTTCCGTGTGGACTGGCCGGTAAGATGCGAGGTGCCGGGTGACGTCACCCTTACCGCCAAGGCCATCGGCAGCAGTGCCTCCGACGCGATGGAGCTTACCATCCCGGCCAACCCTCACGGGATAGAGCGCAACCTCGTGATCTCGGCGTTCATGCCCAAGCCTGACCAAGGCATCTCCCGCACCTTCAGTATACCCGAGGAGGCCGAGCTGCGAACCATCACTGGCAAGCTGACACTTACCCCTACACTGAGCTCAGCACTCTTTGCAGGGCTCTCCTACCTTGCGAAATATCCATACGGATGCGTGGAGCAGACCATGTCGTGCTTCTTCCCGGATCTTGTGGTCGCCGACCTCATCCGGGATCCCAAGCGCGGAGACCCGCAGCTTGCCGCCGAGCTGCCCAAGATGATAGCCAAGGGCCTTGCCAAGCTCTACGGCTACCAGCACTCAGACGGCGGCTGGGGATGGTTCGAGCACGACGAGACCATGCACTTCAACACCACCTACGTGATGCACGGGCTACTGTATGCCACCCAGCTTGGTTACGATGTGAACCCAACCGTGATAAGAAGAGGCTTGGAAGCCATCAACAGGATGCTGCGCAAGGATAAAGACGTCGCCACCACCGACCGCGCCTACATGCTCTACGCTCTCTCTATGGCGCCCGACCAGGACAAAGAGTTCATAAAAGCCCAGCTTGCCGCCCTTGAGAAGACCCAACTCGACCCCTACTCGCAGGCGTTTATGGCGCTTTCCTACCACGAGATCGGTGAGGACCCCAAGGCGCGCCAGACGCTCGAGCGTCTCAAGCAAGAGGCGATAGCAGACGAGGAGATGGTCTACTGGAGCGGCAGGGTTCACATTTTTGCGCGCTGGCAGGATGACCCGGTTGAGATTACAGCTACGACCCTGCGGGCATTTCTTGCCATCTACCCCAGCGATGGGATGATCCCCAAGATCATATACTGGCTCCTGCGCGAGCGGCGTGGTAACCACTGGAAATCCTCGAAGGATTCCGCCCTGGCACTCCTGGCTTTAGCCGAGTTCTTCAAAACCACCAAGGACACCAGCCCTCGGATGGAGATCGAGTTCCTGCTCAACAACCGCAGGATCGCAAGCTACAAGATCTCGCAGTACGAGATCTTACAGTTCAACCGTCCACTGGATCTCGAACTATCAGGTGTGGTGCACGGGGAAAACTCACTCAAGATTCAGAAGAAGGGCTCGGGTAACCTGTTCACGAGCCTGGTCTTTTCATACTACAGCAAGGAGGAGGGTATCACGGCAGGCGGAACCGAGCTCAAGATCCAGCGTGAGTACTACCGGTTGATCCCGCGCGTGGAGAAAGACAGACTGGTCTACGACAAGAAGAGGCTCTCCGGACCGGTCAAGGTGGGAGAGCCTTTATTCGTGAAGCTCTATGTGGACTGCACGGAGAACTTCGAGTACGTGATGATTCAGGACCCGATCCCTGCCGGCTTCGAGGTGGCAAAGGACAACTCGCGCTACCCCATCTCGGGCGAGCGATACTGGTGGGGCTACTACGACTATGAGAGCTGGGGCTACATGTACTCCGGGCGCGAGATCCACGACGACCACACCGCACTCTTCATAAGCCGACTGTGGGGAGGCAGGCGAGAGCTATCCTACGTCATCGAACCCTACGTTCCAGGGGTTTACCACACCATGCCCGCAGTGGTATCGCTCATGTACTTCCCGGATAAACGCGGGCACTCATCAGAAGCCGTAATCACCGTGATCGAGGAGTGAGCGGACTTATCATCCTGGCCCTCGCGGCTGCGTTACCCGAGGGTGCGTTCGCCGAGCGCTGTGCCGAACTGATCGGCTCGAGAGGCGCTGTGGCGGTGATGGATCTTGCGACAGGTAGACTTCTTGCGGCGACCGATCCGGAGACCCTCTTTGCCAAGCACTACCCGCCAGGATCGGTCGCCAAGCTCCTCACCGGACTCGTGGCCATAGAAAAAGGAATAGAGCTTCCAGACGGCTTCTACTGTCCAGGGGACGAGACATTGCGCTGCTCGCTACGAGGAGGACACGGTATTGTGGACTTCTCAAGGGCTCTTTCACAATCATGCAACCTCTACTTCCAGAGCCTGGCCAAAGAGCTAAGTGCGGAGGAACTTACCCAACTGCCGAGACGGCTCCGGCTGGATGAGAAGGTGGGGGTAGATCTTCCAGGGGAGGTGGAGAGTGTTCTGGAGACCCCCGGCACAGACTCGGCTAAATCGGCGTTTGCCATCGGTCAGGGTTACTCGATTCAGCTCACCCCAGTGGCGATGCTTGCGCTGATCTCAGGCATAGCAACGCAAGGAGAACTGCTGAGACCAAGGCTTTCTGAGGGGCCGCCAGAAGTGCTCTCCTCCTTCCCCAATCAAAAGGCTCTGGCTAAAATAAGACCGCTCCTGCGAGACGTGGTGCGAAGCGGAACCGGTAAACATGCCGATATAACAACGGTGCAGGTCGCAGGCAAGACAGGTTCATCAACCGTGCTCGGCAACTGGGTCACACACGGCTGGTTCGCAGGTTTCGCACCATACGAGGCGCCCGAGATCGCGGTGGTCGTGTTCTTGAAAAGAGGCGAGGGCAAGGACGCGGCCCGCATCGCAGGACTTGTATTCTCGGATTACTTCAGAGGGGTCTATGCTGAGCATTAAGTTAATCATGATAATCCTCGGGGTGAACGTAAACATCCTCTCCTCGTATCATCCAAGCCAAGTGACGGTGATAGCGGGAGATCGTAAGGGTAAACTGACGGCTAAAGGGAATACCATCTACGTGAACTCCAAGAGCATTGAGCGTTACGGATGCTCGGCGGATTCCTTTACCCTAAAATGGCAAGATAAGACCCGAAGCTATGCGGGATCTCTTGAGGTTTGGGCAGAGGATGGGGAGCTGATTCTGGTTAATAAAGTAGAAGAAGATGCTTACCTTGCATCGGTGGTAGGTGCTGAGATGGTTCCGGGGGCTGAGCTTGAGGCACTCAAGGCCCAGGTCGTGCTCTGCCGGACGTTCATCTACACCGGCTGCAGGCATCAAGACGAGCCTTGGGACTTATGCGACCTCACCCACTGCCAGTCATATAGAGGGCTGGAAACGGTAACCGCCGCAACCGGGAAGGCGGTAGCCGAGACAGAAGGGATGTTTTTAACCTATCACGGGGAGCCTTGCAAGATATATTACCACTCAACCTCTGGCGGACGCACCGCAGACGCTCGCTCGATCTGGCCTGATGAGTATGCACCGTATCTTTGCTCGGTTCCGGACCCCTATTGCTCGGCTTCCCCTCACTACTCGTGGCGATGCACGCTCACCTCATCCCAGATCGCGCAGGCCTTGGATATCACCCACGTATCTGATATAGAGGTCGTTGAGTCTGCCCCTGACAATCGGGTGATAGAGATAAGGGTTAGAGGTTCGGAGTCAGTGATCTATCTTGGCTGGCAGTTCAGGATGATTATGACCCGAAAGCTGGGCTGGGGGACTCTTAAAAGTTCGTGGTTCGAGGTGCGCAAGGATGGAGAGGACTTTGTTTTCACAGGACACGGTCTTGGACACGGGGTCGGATTGTCCCAGTGGGGTGCAGTGGGCATGGCCGAGCAGGGGGCTACATTCAAAGAGATTCTGGCGCACTACTACCCTGGCACCGAGGTGAAGAGATGGTGAAGCTGCTTTTGATTCTGTGGGGCGCGGTGATCGGGGTTGAGCGCTGGGTGATCATTACCCCTGGGGAGGAGGTGAACCGGCAGGAGATTTCGAGGTGGGTGGAGGTTTTGAGAACGGCTGAAAAGGTAGTGGACGATTTCTTCCCAGATCCCTCCGTGGGGGTAGGGTGGGAGAATGGTGTGTTACGGGTGTTACGGGTGGCGCCGTCTAGCGGGGATTTTGCCGCCTGGACCGGATGCTCGATCTGGCAGGGGGCTGCGTTAAAGAACGGAGAGCTGATCGTTCAGCCCCTGGCTGTTCTTGAACGTCGCGGGGTGCTTGAGGAGGTAGTGGTTCACGAGTACGTGCACCTTGTGCTTGAACCCTACAACGTCCCCCTTTGGGTGAATGAAGGGCTAGCCGTGATATGCTCTGGTCAGGTGAGAAAATTCTCACAGGATGCGGAGTTGAAGGATTTAACAGAAGACAAAGCCGAGATAGAAAAGCTGCTTGCAAGCAGTGATACGTTGGATTTGCGGCTAGGTTATCTTGCAGCAGCGCGTTTGACTCAGGAAAAAATAGACGGAATAGGACTAGACAGTTTAGTCCGACTAATTAAAGAGGAGGCCTTATGAATAAGACCATCAAGTGGATTTTGATAGGGGCAGGAGCGGGCCTGGGGGTGCTCGTGATCGGAGCAGGTGTTGCCTACGCGGTGATGACCGACACCCCTGACCTGGAACGCGAGGTCGGTGTGCTGGAAGAGCTTCTGCCCAAAGGGCCGGTGAGTTACGTGGTGGGTGCTGATCTTAACGCGGCAGAAAAGCTCTACAGGAACTCCAAGATAGGGCACCTGGCCCGCAAACACGAGATAGACAAAGACTTCTCAAGCCTTGAGAAAGTGAGCAAGGTTCAGGAGCAGACCAAGGGCAGATTCTGGGACGTCTTGGGCGCACGCTTCATCTACGCGAGATACGGCGAGGAGAACTATCTCATCATCACCCAGCCGGGCTGGAAGGTAAAGGCGATGTGGCGCACGATCATCACAAGCGGAGAAAAGAAGGAGGCTGGGGAAATCCCCTACACCGTTTTCACGGGCGGCACTGCGGCGTTCTTTGCCGGAGACTACTTCTGGTACGCTTCCTCGGAGAAGCTGTTGCTTTCAGCCTTGAAAATCGCAATGTCTGAAGATGTCGAGGAAAGGGCCTTTCCAAGAGACCACGACGACGAGCCTCTGGCCTACGGCATTTCGCGTAAGCCGGGCAAGTACCTGGTGTTTGATGAGGCACGATGGTTAATCCAGGAAGGTGCGAAGGGTCTGGAAGTCAAGGTCGAGATAGACAGCCCCTCGGGCGTGATCGGCGGATTCATCGCCAATGCAAAGCCTCCTGAAGATTACTCAAAGATACCTGCAGACGCCGCGCTCTTCATAAACCTTACAGGGGTAGATCCCTACAGGGCCTGGAAGGAAGCAGGAATGCTTTCCAGCGAAGAAGGAATAACCGAGGTTCTGGGAGACTTTGAGGTAGAAAAGGAGTTCGCCCGGATTGCTGTCGACCTTGAAGACGAGGCCATGTTCATAATGCAGGGCTGGGATGTAGATAGATGGTATGCCCCGGCTCGCTGGCTTATCTCGGTAAAGGCAGGCTCGGAACGCTCGTTCGAGAGCTGGGTCGCCCTTACCCCCTGGTTCTTCCCCGCAGCCTGGGACACCACCCTGACTCACGGCGAGGTTGCCTACACCATGCTCGATCTGGGCGAGGACCTGCCGCCGATAAGCTATCTATTCAATAACTCCTATCTTACCGTTACCTCGGACTCAGCGCTTGTCCCCTGGATACTTGATGCGTACTCTGCCGGTCTAACCCTTAAGGGCTCAGAAGATTTTGCAGTTTTAAGGGTTGCGGCAGGAATATCCGAACCTGTTGCCTGCGTCAACTGGCCGATGTTCAGGAAAGCGCTGAAGGAATATCTGATCTACGCAGCCGACCGCACCGCAGGCTTTACCCCGGCGAACGTGGAGCAAAAACTATTCCCGATCCTGGACGCGTTTGAGATGAACGCCTTGCTGATAGGCATGGAGCACGAAGGTAATGCCTTGACCTTCACGATACGGAGCGCAAATTAATCCTCCTTCTCCCTACGGGGAAAAGATCGGAGATCGTGCGGGCCGAGCTGAAAACCAACACGCAAACCTCTGTGCAAATTCGTGGCGGAAAAACTAAAGCAGACTTATCCGCTGGTTGCGGAAGAATGAACTGAAAGGATTACATCAGGAACCCTCTAAAATAAACCGAGCCCATTCTTCTCCTGTGCCGACGGTTACCGCACGGATAAGACCTGGGTAAGTCTTGACCAGATTCTCGGCCACCCAGATCGCGATATGTTCAGCTGTAGGCTGCATATTACTGAAGGCCTCGCAGTCGTTAAGAAGCTTACCCTGATACGGTTCAAGCAGTTCGGCAAGGTCTTTCTTTAACCCAACGAAATCTACGCTTGCGCCCCTTTGATCCAACGCAGCGGTGGCAAGGGTAACAGCAACATCCCAGGTATGTTCGTGAACCTTCTGGGACTCGCTCCCGAACCCTTCCAGGCGGTGACTGAAACTTAAGGGAACCCTAACCTGGGTCTCAAACATCGCGCAGCTCTTTCTTCAAAAGCTCTCTTGCCTTTAAGAAGAATGCCTGTGCCGCTGGATCACGGTGGTCAGGATATGTCCAGGGCAACTCCTCGCAGTGCTCGCGCAGAAACCTTAAGGTAAGCTCGATCCATATCCCTTCATCAAGGTATGCGCGGTGCCCGGCCGGCTTTGTCGTCAAAAGCCACAGCCCGTCCAGCCGGATGAATCCGGGGTCTATGTTTATCCTGCGCTTACCCTCCCTACGTAGGTCATTCTCGACTTCGCAACTGGCAAGCTTGAACCGCCAGGATTCCAAAAGGTTTACCGGACTAGAGAAGACAAGCCAGCGCCGTAGAATCTTCTCCCCCATCTCCGCGTTGTAGTAATCGGTCCAGGTGAAGGGGACGATCTCGCTGCGCAAGGCCGCAGGGCCGAAGTGTTCTACTAGTGTCGTTTCTATCTCCTTCATCAACCGGCTGTCGGCAGAAAGCAGCCCGCATATCAAAAGAGCCTGCGGCTTTTCTGGCTCAAGATTCTTCACTTTCTCCCCCTGCGGATGATTCTTCTTCCCTGAGTTCCTCTTTCTTCCTTGTCTTCTTCTCGATCCGGTAGCCTATAGCAGCCAACGCTTCTGAGGAAACCTCAGCGCTCTTTTCCTCCTCACGAGTTAGCTCCTCCGTCTCCTGATCGGCTTCTAGAGGGAGTATGTCTTCTTCTTTAACAGCAGGCTCCTCAAGATCTGGCAGCTCCTCCAAAGAGGCTAACCCAAAGAACTCAAGGAACTTGGGGGTGGTGACGTAGACATAAGGATGCCCTGCACGCTTGTCCCGTCCCTTGATGCGTATAATACCGCGTTCAAGAAGGGAGGAAAGGATATAGGATGACTCGATCCCCCTTGCCTGATCGATATCGGGTTTGTTTATCGGCTGGCGATGGGCGATCACAGCCAGGGTCTCCAAAGCAGCCGTGGACAGGCGGCCGCGGCCCTTACGCTGCAAGAGCCGGGCAATCCACGGGGCAAAGCGCGGAAGGGTAACCATCTGCCAGCCGCCAGCCAGCTTACGGATTTGAAACGACCGGCCATGCCCTTCGTAATCCCTGTTGAGCTTTTGGATGCAGGCTTCTACCTCGGAAGGAGCAAGGTTGGTAGCATTCGCCAAGCGCCTGCTGCTGACACTCTCGGGCGAGGCAAAAAGCAGCGCCTCAATAATCTGCCAGGGCTCGCTCATTCGCCCTCGTTTTCTATGCGTATAAGCTTCATGTAGCCATCCTTGTTGTCGGTCCAGTAGATCATCCGGTGCGGTTCTCGAACCTCGTAGTAGAAATCAAAGCTGCGCCCGGCCAAAAGCATCCTGTAGACCGTCTCCACAAACTTGCTCTTGAACCCCAGGGTCAGCTTGTGGCAGCGAAACTCACCTGCATCCGTTTGGATAGTGTGAATCCCGCCGTAGGTGCAGGTTCCGGTGATGACCATCCCCACGTTGGACTCGAAGAACCCGAACTCGACGGTCTGGGGTCTCTCAAATGGAAAGCCCCGAAACGCCTCGATCAGCGTATGCCGGTCGTAGAAGCTCCCCTCATGTCTGACCTTCGAGGATTTGCCCTTGAACCCGTCGGAGACCAGGATGCCTTCAGGGATCGGCTGCACCCCCAACTGAAAACGGCCTGAGCGATCCTTTATCACCTTTATGGTTGAAAGGTCCGATGTCTGCACCCAGCACTTTACGATGATTCGCGTGGTATCGTGATGTTCGTGGACCGAGTAGTAGTTATCGCCGTTATCGTAGACCTCGTGGGATATCTCACGGGTGGTGCCCTGATCGTAGCCAAGATAGACTACCTTCTCCCCGTTGGGTATACCGGGGTCACTGAAACCCGCGGCGATCAGTAAAAGTGCTATTAAAGCGTTCAATTTCCCTCCCTTCGGGTCTTAACGATTTCTAAAAACGTAGACGTAAGGTCGTCAAGGGATGTTTCGGCGATGCTAGCCTCGGCAAGGGTGGCAGAACCGCCGCCTCCGCCCTTGAACCTGGAGGCGACTTTTTTAAGTATTTCTCCGGCGGGATAGTCTTTAGAAGTAGACTTAGAGGAGAAGCAGAGCACGGCCAACCGGTTCTTGTCAGGTGCGGCCAGGAGTCCTACGATGCGCTCTCGTCGGGACTTGAGGGAATCGGCAAGCAGACGCAACTCATCGCGGGAGATGCCTTCGACACGACCGGTAACAAACTCAACGTCGTCAATCTTTTGAGAGTTCTTAAGGACACCTTCGGCAAGACTCTCTACGTACCGGCGGGCGAGCTGCTCTCTTGCCTTGGTCTCGGCAGAGAGGGTGGACTTTAGCTCTTCGACCCGCTTGACCAGCTTATCCCGTTCTGTGCCTACAAGTTGAGCAAGCTCCGAGATCACCTCTCGGCCATTCTTGATCTCCTTCCATGCACGCTGGCCGGTAAGTGCTTCTATCCGGCGGATGCCTGCGGCAACACCGGTTTCTGAGGTGATAATGAACATCCCGATATCGCCGGTGCGATCGAGGTGGGTGCCGCCGCACAGCTCGGCGGATATGAGCTCCTCAGTATTCTTGTCTCTGATTTGAAGTACTCGGACTTCCTCACCGTACTTTTCGCCAAAAAATGCCAATGCCCCGAGTTTCTCGGCTTCTTCCCGACTCATTTCGTCTGGCTTCGCTTCATGATTGGCAATTATCCATGCATAGACCTGCTTCTCTACCTCTGCTATTTCCTCGGCAGTCATGGGTGAGGGGTGGTAGAAGTCAAAGCGCAGACGTCCGGGTTCTACCAGAGAGCCTTCCTGCTTTACGTGCTCGCCCAGAACCGCTCGAAGTGCGGCATGCAGCAGATGCGTGGCGGTATGCGCCCGCTCAATCTCCATGCGTCGGGTCAAGTCCACAATTGCCTTGACCTTTTTGCCCTTTAAGTCCTTGGGAGGCTTACCCTTAACGAACTTCCCATGTATTACCTGTACCCCAGCCTGATTGTAATCGGTATTGAAGACTTCTATCTCAAAGTTCTCGCCTATAATCTTACCTGTATCCCCTATCTGTCCTCCCGCTTCAGCATAGAAGGGTGACTTCTCTAGCTGAATGTGAATCTCTTTAGATTTTTCATTGTAGAGCATCGAGACAATCTTTGTTTTAACTTCTGTTTCATTGTATCCAACGAACTCGCTAGACTCATAAGTGTCTGTCGCTTTTAGTGTCACTCCCCCAGTGATATCCATTTTCTTCCTCGACTTCTTCCTCTGACCCTCCATTGCCTTCTCGAAACCCTCCAGGTCGACCTCGATTCCCTTGTGCTTGGCCAGCCATTTGGTCAGATCTATTGGAAAGCCGTGGGTATCGTGCAGCTTGAAGGCATCTTCTCCCGATATCTTTCCCGCAGCCGCGGCATCGGCAAACAGCCGCATGCCTGCCTCAAGGGTTTTAAGGAAGCGTTCCTCTTCGCCCTTGATCATGAGCGCCACCTGCTCACGGCGTTCTTCGAGTTCAGGGTAGACGTGACGCATCTGCTCAATCACATGGCCCGATAGTTTGTACAGGAGTGACTCCTGAATCCCTAAGAGGTAAAGTGCACCTATGGCGCGTCTCAGAACCCTTCTTATTACGTATCCCTGTTTGGTATTCGATGGCCGTACCCCTTCGGCAATCACGAAGGTGGCTGCACGAACGTGATCGGCGGTTATGGCCAGAAACTCCCAGGTTTCGGGTGAGATTTTGACTTTTAACGTATCCGCCGCAGCCTGCATTAAAGGATAGAAAAGATCGGTGTGAAAGACAGTTTCAACGTCCTGGGCGGCCAACACCATACGCTCAAGCCCTGCACCGGTGTCCACTCCGCGGTACTTAAGCAAGGGACGGGAGCCGTCTTCCTGCTGGTCAAACTGAGGGAACACCAGGTTCCATATCTCGGTGTAGCGCGCTTCGGAGTCGTCTTCTCCCGGACCCGGTCCGCAGTTGCCTTTTTCCCACTTCAAATCCCAGAATATCTCAGAACACGGCCCACACGCACCCCTGCCGCCTGCAGGTTCCCAAAAGTTATGCTCATCGCCCAGATAGACCACACGCTCTTTAGGTACTCCCACCACATCACGCCAGATCGAAGCCGCTTCCTCATCGGTTTCGTGAACCGAAACCCAAAGCCGTTCGGCAGGCAGCTTCATCACCTGGATGATGAATTCCCAGGCCCAGCGTATCGCCTCCTCTTTCTGGTAGTCACCGAAGCTGAAGTTGCCGAGCATCTCAAAGAAGGTATCGTGGGTGGCGTCAGAGCCTACTACATCCAAGTCTTCCAACCGCAGGCACTTCTGCACCGAGACGGCGCGGGTGTAGGGAAGTGGCTCGACCAAACCGGCCCACAACGGCTTGAACTGAACCATACCCGCAACGTTGAAGAGTATTGTAGGGTCTCGTTTGGGAACAAGCGGTGCAGAATCCACCCGCGTATGTCCGCGCTCTTCAAAGAATCTAAGGAACGCCTCTCTAAGCTCGGCTGAGTTCATCCGATCTCCTTTAGGGCTTCCTGGATAGCCTCCTGCGAGTAGCCCCTGCGGTAAAGGCCTTGCCTGATGCGTCCGCGGCGCTCGAAGCCCTCAAGTGAGGAATAACCTTCTGCTTTGGCTCTGGCCCACTCGCAGGCGGAGCGGATTTCCTGATCTGCATGTGCTGCCCATATCTTGGCGAAGAGCTCAGAGCTGATCCCCTTTGCGGCAAGCTCGGCTCTTATCAAGCGCTTCCCCTTGTGGGAGATAGTAAGCTTGTGCCTGATCCAGATACCGGTGAAGCGTTCATCGTCAAGTAAGCCTTGCTCCTTGAGATTCTCGATCTCCACATCGATTGTCTCGTGATCGAATCCCTTGCGACGCAGCCGCTCTCGCATCTCGGCGACGCTTCTTTCCCGGTAACGCAGGAGTCTCAAAGCCGCTGCCCGAACCCGTTCGCGTTCGTCTTGGGCCTTCATGGGCGAACACTAATCCTTCTTCTCCTCTTCCGCTGCTTCAGGCTCCACGACCTCCTTGGGGGCGGTAGGGGTGGGGAAGAGCTTCTCTCTTGCCTCTTTTTCGAGTTTCTCTTTAGCCTCTGGATTCTCGGCGAGGAAAGCGATGGCCGCGTCACGGCCCTGGCCCATCCGCTCATCGCCGTAGGAAAACCAGGTGCCGGACTTCTGAACGAACCCAAGGTCCACACCGACATCAACAAGCTCACCAAGGTAGTTTACGCCCTTGCCGTAGAGGATGTCGAACTCGGCCTTGCGGAAGGGCGGTGCGAGTTTATTTTTTGCGACTTTGATTCTGGTGCGGTTGCCGATGACCTCGTCGCCCTTTTTGATAGAGGCGATACGCCGGATGTCCAGACGGATGGTTGAGTGGAACTTAAGCGCCAGACCGCCGGGTGTGGTCTCCGGGTTGCCCCACATCACACCAATCTTCATACGAATCTGGTTAATGAAGATAGCGCAGGTATTGGAGCGAGAGATAACCGCAGTGAGTTTTCTGAGTGCCTGTGACATAAGCCGCGCCTGAAGTCCCACGTGCGCGTCACCCATCTCCCCTTCGATCTCTGCTCGCGGCACAAGGGCCGCAACCGAGTCGATAACGAAAACATCTATGCCGCCGGAACGGGTGAGCACCTCTGCGATTTCAAGAGCTTGCTCGCCGGTGTCCGGCTGGGAGAGAAGGAGCTCTTCTACGTTGACTCCCAGCGCCTGGGCGTAGGACAGATCAAGGGCGTGCTCGGCATCGATGAACGCCGCCTGCCCACCCATCCTCTGAGCACTTGCCACTACCTGAAGCCCAATAGTGGTCTTACCTGAGGCCTCCGATCCGAAGATCTCGATCAACCTACCTCTGGGAAGCCCACCGATACCCAGAGCGACGTCAAGGGTCAGGGAACCGGTAGGGATGACCTGAACATTTATCCTTGCAGGACGTTCCCCAAGCCGCATGATAGCACCTTCCCCAAATTGCTTCTGGATTTGGCCGATCGCGGTATCCAACGCCTTGCGCCTATCGTCCTGCTCCTTTGCTTGACTCTTAGCCATGCATCCTCCTTAGCTCTCCCCGGATAAAGGAAGAGGTCTTAAGATTATTACGCCTCGCGTCCCTTCCCTTAATCCCTCCTACACCAGCCATACCCATCCTTCCCATCTCAAATATCCTTTTGTCCACATCCCTAACTGTTCTCATCTTACTCCACGGTCACGGTCTTGGCCAGGTTGCGCGGCTTGTCCACGTCGCAGCCACGGAAGCAGGCGGTGTGATAGGCAAGAAGCTGCAAGGGGATAACCGTAAGGAATGGAAGGATGTAGTCCGGGGCCTCTGGGATGGGGATAAACGCAGCACTGCGCTTGGCCAACTCATGGTCGCCTGCCGTACCCACTGCGATCACCTGTCCTCCGCGCGCGGCCACCTCTTCGATGTTTGCGTTCATCTTCTCATAGGTCGCATCACGTGGTGCTACGACCACAACAGGCGTCTTTGAATCGATAAGTGATATCGGCCCGTGCTTCATCTCACCCGCCGGGTAGCCGGTGGCGTGGATGTAGCTTATCTCCTTGAGCTTGAGCGCCCCCTCCAAAGCGGTGGGAAAGTTAACCCCACGTCCCAGGAAGAGGTAGGATTTTCGTTTTTGGAATTGCCTGGCGATCTCGCGAATCCGGTGGTCCTGCTTGAGCACCTGGGCCATCTGGTCGGGCAAGGCCGAAAAGGCTGACTTGATCTTCCTTAACTGCCTTGGTTTCATCGTAGCTTTACGTCGGGCAAGCTCCAGGGTGAAGATAAGGAGTGCAAATAGCTCTGCAGTGTAGGCCTTGGTTGAAGCCACGCCTATCTCCGGCCCGGCGTGGATGTAGATTGACGAGTCGGACTCACGATCGACAGAGGTTCGTTTCACGTTGACTATTGAAAGTACCTTAAGATTGGAGTTGCGACGCGCCGCACGCAGGGCGGCCAGGGTATCCGCGGTCTCACCCGACTGGCTGATGGCGATCATGAGCTCGTGCTTGCCGAAGATGGAGGTGCGATCTATAAGCTCGGATGCGATCTCGACCTCGGTATGCACGCCTGTGAAGCGTTCGATAAAGTAGCGTGCCACCAGACCGGCATGGTAGCTTGTGCCGCAGGCCTGGATAAGGATGTGCTCGAAATCAGCAAGCTCCTCAGGGTAAAAGCGATAGGCAGATCCCAGCACGATGCGCCCGTTGCGTATCCGGCGCTCGAGGCTATTTGCGATAACCTTGGGCTGCTCGAATATCTCCTTGCGCATGAAGTGTCGGTAACGCCCTTTGGAAACCGCCTTGGGACGGAACTCAATAGGAACAACCTTCGCCTTGATTCGTTTGCCGTCGAATGAATAAACCTCAGGTAGATTGCCCCTATGGATTAGAACCACCTCCCCGTCGTCAAGAGCTATCATACGCTGGGTGATACCCACAAGAGCCAGCGGGTCGGATGCGAGGGCAAACTCCCCCTTGCCTATACCGACCACCAGGGGTGAACCCATCCGGACACCCAAAAGACAATCCGGACGATCGCGCATCACCGCAACCAGGGCAAAACTGCCCTTAAGACGCTTGAGCGTCCGAAGGACAGCCTTCAGTAGATTGCCCTTGTAGTAAGAGGCCAGAAGATGAGGTATAATCTCAGAATCTGTCTGCGAGACAAACTTATGCCCCTTGGCTTCGAGCTCACGGCGAAGTTCGGCGTGATTCTCGATGATCCCGTTATGGACGACCGCAAAAAGCCCTTCGGGATCGGTGAAGGGGTGGGCGTTACGCTGAGTTGGCGGTCCGTGCGTGGCCCAACGGGTGTGACCGATACCTACATCTCCCGAAAGGGGATGCTTCTCTAATGCATCCTTGAGATTCTGCAGCCTTCCGGTGACCTTGGTGATCTTGATCTTTCCTTCATCTGCGAGGGCGATGCCGCAGGAGTCGTAGCCCCGGTACTCAAGCCTCTCAAGACCAACAAGTATAACCGACTCTATGTCGCGGCTCCCGAGATACCCAACTATCCCACACATACTCTTCTCACTCGTTTAAGAATCTTATCCGCCCGCTCCCTCGAATCCGCCTCAAGTATCAATCGCACCACCGGCTCGGTATTCGAGGGCCGCAGGTGCAGCCAGAAATCCCCCTCCGAGAGCCACAGGCCGTCTCGCGTATCCTTTCTGGCGGAAGGGAAAAAGGAAGAAACCATCTCCGCTAATCTCTCTGACCATTCCATCTCGAACTTCTCCTTGTGCCGGTGATAGGTAGGCAGCGCATCCACCATCTCGGCGAGAGAACCGTGCTTGCGCTTAAGCTGGACTAAAACAGCCATGGCCAGAAGCCCGTCACGGGTTCGGTTGAACGAAGGCAGGATAAATCCGCCGTTTCCTTCGCCTCCGCAACACCCCTCGATCTCTAAAAGGCGATCAACCACGTGCGCTTCACCTACCGGTGTGCGATGCACGGCAACTCCAGCCTCCTCGGCGACCTGTTCGATAAGCCGAGAGGTTGAAAGATTGACGACAATATCTCCTTTCCTTCTCTCAAGCGCCCAGCGAGCGGAGAGCGGAACGGTGTACTCCTCGCCCGGAGCCCGACCACGTTCGTCCACAAAAGCAAGCCGGTCACCGTCCGGGTCGAAGGCGAATCCCACATCAAGCCCCTTCTCCTTTACCAGAGACCTCAACCCTTGAAGATTTTCGGACACAGGTTCACTGCCTCGTCCGAAACGACCGTTCGGCTCGAAGTTGACGGCATGAACCTCGCAGCCCAGTTCCTCAAGCAGCATTCTCGCCTCAGGTCCGGCCGCACCGTTCACCGGATCAAGCCCAACGCGCAGGCGAGGCTCCTTTGAGTCCTTTCCAAAAAGCTCAAGCAGTACGGCGAGGTGTCTGTCAAGGGCGTTGACACGCTCATACCCGCCGTTTAGACCGCCAGATACCGGCCCTTTATCCTTGACAAAATTGATAAATTCTTCGCTTCTAGCGGGTAAAAGGAAGCGACCCGGCTGGAGGAACTTAAGACCGTTCTGATCAGCTGGATTGTGGCTCGCGGTGATAACTAAACCTGCATCAGCATCAAAGGCCCTGGTGCCAAAGACCGCTGTGGGGGTAGTGACCATGTTCGCTTCAAGCACCTTGACGCCTAAACGTATCAGTCCCAGCTTAACCGCATCATAGATCTTTGCCCCTGATGTCCGCGCGTCCCTGGCCAAAAGCACTTCTTTGGCTTCCATGAACCGGGCGAACGCCTGGGAGAGGCCTACGAAATCACCTATCTTAAGGTCTTCCCCGACGACTCCTCGGAGACCTGCTACGGAAAACTTCACCATCTGGATGATTTTAGCCCTTCTGAAGGGTGATGTCAAGGAGGGCAGAATCCGCCCCGCAACCCATGGCAACATTGGCTGTTGGAAGGTATTGATTTAGACGTCTGGATTCAACCCTGGTTCTCCTCCAATGACTCCTCTGAGGTTTCGTCTTCCTCACTTTCTTCCTCTTTATCTGCGTCATCAAAGAGGGTGCTTCTTTCCGGGAGCTCGATGGGTTCGTTCTCCTCGTCCTCCGGAAATACCGGCCGGCCTGACTTTTTCCCTAACCCCTGCACCTCATCCAATGATTCCTCATATGAATCTGGTTCCTTGCCTTCCTCGTCATCGCAATAGGATATCTCTAGTGGATTGTCACAGATAACCTTCAGCAACTCGCCGCACTCGGGACATTCAAGCTTGTCCCCGACCTTGAGTTCTCTTCTAACAGAAAACCTTGCCTCGCAAGTCGGGCATTCTATCTCGAACATCGCAAGACCTCCGTGATAACCAGTAAACGCGATTATAAAATCAGGAACCGGGTTGTCAAGGTATCTAAGTTCTGCCCGCATAAAGATCGGCCCATCCAGATTCATTTCTGCGAGCTTTTAGCACTCCGGAGCACACGTCGCCTTCAGCGAAAAGGAGCATTAATTTTCGGCATCCCCGTGCGGAGACGAAGTATCCGCGTAGGGTAAGTTGTTGACATTAACCCCCAGGGCGTTATCATCACAAATTACAACGATTGAACCAAGAGCTTAAGGAGGCTTTATGATCGGATTTCTGATAGTCATACTCCTCATCGGAGTGGGTGTGCTTTTGTTCTTCGCCTTCAGGCTTCAGCGGATGCTCGTCAAGCAGCGGGCCACAGGCGAGGTGGGCAAGGGTGGACGCAGACGACCTAAACCCCTCGCCTACATCCTGGGAGCGGTGGTTGTACTGTTTCTGGCCATACTGGCAAGCTTCATCCGAATTGTCCCTGTGGGCCACGCACTTGTTATCTTCTGGATCATCCCAAAGACCTACAGCGTTGCCCGTGAGGGCATCAACTTCATCCCGCCCGTCATCACTCAGACCTCGCTTTACGATCTCAGGCGCATCGACTACACCATGTCGAGTGAGGCCGAGGAGGGGCGGCGCAAGGGGGCGGATGACGCGTTGTGGGCGCCTACCAACGAAGGCTTGCAGGTGGGACTTGATCTCACCGTCTGGTACCGGTTGAACCCGGAAAAGGTCTTTGATATCCACCGCCTTATCGGACCCGACTTCGAGAATAAGGTGGTGAGGCCCGCTATACGCTCCATTGTACGCATGGCCATGTCCGGCTACGGTATCATGGACATCTACTCCAACAAACGCGAGGAGATCCAGGATCAAATATACAAGAAAATCAAGCGCCAGCTTGGACCGGACGGGATAATTATCGAAGGGGTGGCGATCCGAAATGTGCAGTTCACCGGGGAGTTCGCCAAGTCGGTTGAAGAAAAACAGATAGCCCAGCAGAAGGCCCAGAAGATGGAGTACGTTTTGGAGGAGGAACGCAAGGAGGCGGAGCGCAAGGAGATAGAAGCACAGGGTAAGGCAAAGGCGATCAAGATCGTTTCCCGTGAGCTTCGCACCAACCCGAACTACATCAAGTACCTCTACGTTGACAAGATCGCCGACGACGTGAAGGTTATCGTTTCCGATCAGTCCACCATCATAGATCTCAAAGGGCTTATCGGTCCTTAGATGAGAGGTTTATCCTGGGTCCCCACAAGAGCGCTTAGCGCTCTTGTGGGGTGAAACTGTGTGGCTTGCTGAAATCTCCGTCTCTGGTTTTCGCAACCTTGCCGAGCAGGGTCTGGAGTTCGATCCGCGGTCCAACATTATCTTCGGGCCTAACGGCTCGGGTAAGACGAATCTTTTGGAGGCGATCACCGTCCTTGCCTCGGGCCGCAGCTTCCGTACCATCCAGGACGATCAGCTCCTGGGTTTTGAAGCCCCTCATTTCCGTATAGCCGGGAAGGCAAGAAGTTCCAAGGATAAGGAGTGGTCTGCGAGGGTTTACTTCTCGCCTGCCGAACGCAAGCACTACTTCTTTGACCGGCGCGAGATAGCCAAACGCTCCCTTTATGCCGGTTGGCTGCCTGTGTTCGTATTTCTCTTGGACGACCGCCGCATTGTGGCTGGTCCACCTGCATACCGCAGGGCGTTCATCGACGAAGCTGTAGCCAAGCTTTCTCACGCTTACCGATGGATGCTTTCAGAGTTCCGCAAACTGCTTGCCCACCGCAACGCGCTGCTGCGCAGGCCTGGAGGCGACGATGAGCTTTCGGTATGGGATAAGCGCCTGGCCGAGCTGGCAGGCGAGATCCGCGAGCGGCGCTTGGAGTACTGGCAAAACTTCAATGGTCACTTCCAGCAGATGAGCCGGCGTTTCCTGCCCGCTGATGAGATTCGGTTGGAGTATCTTCCAAACGTGGGCGGGAAAGAAAACTATCTTGAGGTTCTGGCTCGAAGCAGGGAGGCGGAGCGTCAGGTTGGCTACACCCGCCGCGGTCCGCACCGCGACGACTTTCGTATTCTTCTCAACTCTCGCCCATTGCGTATCTTCGGTTCCTACGGCGAGCATCGGCTTGCAGCCCTTGCCCTTGCCTTGGCCGAGGCCCAGACCGCGTTGGCCGCCGGACGCAGACCCATCTATCTCATGGACGATGTGGCTGCCGAGCTTGATAACGACAACACACACCTGCTCTTCGATCTTATTCGTTCCAAGGGTCAGCTTTTCTATGCCTCGGCCCACCCGCCCGCACTCGAAGGAAGACGTTTTCATGTCAGGCAAGGAAAGATCAGGCCGGTTTGAGCCGCTGGGGCAGGCCCTGCAGCGGGTCATCAAAGGACGGCTGGGCAAGCGGCTTGCCTCCTATGATGCTTGTAAGGTTTGGCCCAAGGCCGCAGGACCAGAGATCGCTAAAAGATGTGTTGCATTGGGGATAAAATCGGGTATACTTTATGTTGCAGTGCCAACCAATGTCTGGCTCACCGAGCTTAGTGCTTTAAAGGAGAAGTTGATCCAGAGCATCAACGAGAAGTTGGGGAAGGAGGTGGTGAAGGGAATCAGATTTCAAATCGGAGTTTCTAAGAGGAAGAGATGACAAACAACTACGATGCTTCGCAGATTCAGGTTCTTAAGGGACTTGAAGGGGTACGCAGGCGACCGGCTATGTATATAGGCGATGTCGGGATGCGCGGACTGCACCACCTGGTTGTAGAGATCGTCGACAACTCGATAGACGAGGCTATGGCCGGGGTGTGTAAGCATATAACCGTTACCCTTGAGGAGCCCAACAGGGTCTCTGTTGAGGACGACGGGCGCGGTATCCCTGTGGATGTCCATCCTGAACTTGGTCTTCCAGGCCTTGAGGTGGCGATGACCGTGCTGCACGCCGGAGCTAAGTTCTCGGGTAAGGTTTATATCATCTCCGGTGGGTTGCACGGGGTGGGCGCCTCGGTGGTAAACGCGCTTTCAGAGTGGATGGAGGTAGAGGTATATCAGCACGGCAAGATCTACGTCCAATCCTACGAGAAGGGGGTAACCACAGGGCCGATACAAATCAAGGGCAATACGAAGAAGACCGGCACGAAGACGACCTTTATCCCTGATCCTACCATCTTCAAACGCACCAGCTTCAATCCTGAGATCATCGCCACCCGGCTGCGTGAGGTCGCCTATCTTAATCCTGATCTCGCTATCAAGCTTGCGGATAAGGTCAAGGGAACAGAGCAGGTTTTTGCCTTCAAGCGGGGCATCGTGGACTTTTTGGCCTACCTTGATCAGGGACGCATCAGGCTTCACAAACCGTTATACTTCAGGGATTCGCGCAACGGCATAGAGGTGGAGACTGCCATCGAGTACACAGACAGCTTCGCCGAGAACATCGTTACCTTTGTCAACACCATCAACACCCATGAGGGGGGGACGCATCTTGTGGGTTTCAAGGCGGCGCTAACAAAGACCTTAAACGAGGCCGCGCGCAAATCCAACTCCAAGGGCAAGGCCATCGATCTTACCGGTGAGGACGTTCGTGAGGGGCTTACGGCGATAATCTCGGTGCGGATGCGCAACCCCCAGTTTGAGGGGCAGACAAAGACAAAGCTTGGCAACAGCGAGGTGCGAGGAGTAGTAGAATCCATAGTTTCGGAGGGACTATCCAGTCACTTCGATGAGCAGCCGCGGGTTTTAAATCTCATCCTTCAGAAGACAACTTCAGCGGCGCGCTTGCGAGAGGCGGCGCGTAAAGCTCGCGAACTCGAACGAAAGAAGAGCCTTTTAGCCTCCGACACCCTGCCGGGCAAGCTTGCCGACTGCTCGTCCGACAATCCAGATGAGTGCGAGCTCTTCATAGTCGAGGGAAACTCAGCAGGCGGCTCGGCCAAGCAAGGACGCGACCGCCGCTTCCAGGCCGTGCTTGCCCTGCGCGGAAAGATCCTTAACGTGGAGAAGTCCGGACTTAATAAGATACTGGCCAATACGGAGATAAAGGCCATCATCAGCTCGGTGGGGACGGGCTTCGGTGAGGAGAGCTTCGACGATTCACGGGTGCGATACTCCAAGATCATCATCATGGCCGATGCGGACGTGGACGGCTCGCACATCCGAACACTGCTTTTAACCCTTTTCTACCGGCACATGCGCGATCTTATAGAACAGGGAATGATCTACATCGCGCAGCCACCGCTTTACCGAATCAAAAAGGGAAAGAAGGAGGCCTACCTTTACTCCGAGGAGGAGCTTGAGGCGTTCCGTAAGGATGAGTCCCATCCGGAGCGTCTGGAGGTGCAGCGATTTAAGGGACTGGGTGAGATGAACCCGGAGCAGCTGTGGGAGACTACCATGAATCCGGAGAAGCGCATCTTAAAGAAGATCAGCGTGGCGGATGCGGCCGAGGCTCACAAGGTCTTTTCGGTGCTCATGGGCTCGGAGGTCGCGCCGCGACGGGAGTTCATAGAAGAAAACGCACAGTTTGTTGAGAATCTGGACATCTAGGAGGATTTGTGGACAGACACGCGATGTTTGCAGAGTTGACCGAGGCTTTTGGGCCTTCCGGTTACGAGGGCGACGTTCGTGCTATCATGGCGGGGCACTTTTCAGGCTCTATGAGTGTATCCACCGACCGTCTCGGCTCGGTAGTCGCCTCACATGAGGGCGAGGCGAAAGGCCCTAAGATCCTAGTCGCCGCCCACATGGACGAGGTCGGGTTCATGGTCAAGCACATCACCAAGGAAGGCTACATCCGCTTCCTGCCCATAGGCGGCTGGTGGCCGCAGGTGCTTTTAAGCCAGCGGGTTAATGTGCGCACCCGCAAGGGTGATTTCGAAGGGATCATAGGCTCCAAACCACCGCACGCCATGAAGGAGGACGAACGAAAGAAGCCTCCAGAGATAGACGAGCTCTTCATAGACCTTGGTGTGGTCGGAGAGAAGGGGGCAGCCGATGCGGGTGTGCGCCCCGGCGACCCTATAATCCCTGTCTCACCCTTCAGGTTTCTTGCCAACGGAGTTCTAGCTGCCAAGGCGTGGGATGACCGGGTAGGGTGTGCGGTGCTCGCCGAATTAGCCAACGATCTTCCAAAACATCCCTCAAGGCTCTATCTGGCCGGGACGGTTCAGGAGGAGGTAGGGCTTCGCGGCGCTCGAACCGTCGCCGGTCTGGTTGAGCCTGATGTGGCGTTCGCCATAGACGTATCGCTTTCCTCAGACACCCCTGGTGCCGATTCCGACGCGGTAGAGAAGTTCGGGGCAGGAGCCGCAGTGCTTGTTCACGACTCAACCATGATACCTAACGTAGCCTTGCGCGATTTCGTGTGCGAGGTTGCAGAGGCCGAGGGCATCAAGTATCACCTGACATCCCTTCACGGCGGCTACGACACCGGTGCTATACACATCTCAAAGATCGGCGTCCCCTCCATAGCACTGGGTTTGCCATCGCGCTACATCCACTCACACGTCTCGGCAATCTATGAGGAGGACTACTCAGCTCTCCTTAACTTGATGAAGGCTGTTACCCAACGCCTGGACTCCAAAAAGCTTTCTGAGATTACCAAGTTTGTCTGAAGGAGGTTTGGTGAACGATCCTAAGAAGATAAGGACCTTTGGATTCTTCGGACACGGCGGTTCGGGCAAGACCAGTCTGGCCGACGCTGTCCTTTACCTCACCAGTGCCAACTCCAGACAGGGCAAGGTGGACGCAGGCACCTCGATCTTCGACTTCGACGAGGCCGAGATAGAGAGAAAGATCAGTCTCAACCTTGCCCTTGCTTCGTGCGAGCATGCAGGCACCATCTTTAACATGGTCGACACCCCTGGCTATGCGGACTTCATAGGCGAGATGATCTCCGGTGCCCGCGCGGTTGATCTTGGTGTAGTGGTGATAGATGCCGCCGAAGGCATCGGGGTGGGCACCGAGATGAGCTGGAAACGTCTTGCCGAAGAAAAAAAGGGCAGGGCGCTCTTTATAAACAAGCTGGGCAAGGAGGATACCGACTTTGCCTCCGACTATAGCCAAATGGTTGATGCATACGGGACCTCGGTTGCGCCGATAACTATACCCATAGGTTCAGGCTCAAGCCTTTCCGGGGTGGTAGATCTCCTCAACGAAAAGGCCTATGTGACCAAGGACGGCAAGACCGAGGAGGCTCCGATCCCTGCCGACGTCAAAGGCGACGTGGAAACCTACCGCGAGAAGCTCATAGAGGCTATTGTCGAGCTGGATGAGGACCTCTTGGAGTCCTATCTCGAAGGCAACATCCCAACGGTGGAGCAGCTTACCCCGGTGCTCAGGAAGGGTATCGCCGAGGGGGCAGCCTATCCTCTGTTCGCTGGAGACGCGCTCTCTCTCGTCGGTGTGAAGCCCTTCATCGAGTTCGCGGCCTCCTTATTCCCCTCGCCCCTTGAGATACTTCCACTAAAGGTGCAGGAAGGTGGTGAAGAGAAGGAAATCGCTCCCCATCCCGCGGGCGACGCGCTGGCCTACGTTTTCAAGACCGTCTCCGACCCTCATCTGGGTGATCTGCTCTACGTTCGTGTCTTCTCTGGCGAGATTGCATCCGGCTCCACCCTTAAGAACACCGATCAGGGCTCCTCGGAACGTATCGGACAGATCCTTTCCATCCAGGGCCGCGAGCGCTCCGAGATCGGTAAACTTTCCTGCGGCATGATAGGCGGGCTGGTTAAATTGAAGTCCACCGGCACTGGAGACACCCTCTCCTCCAAGGCGGCTCACTCCATTGGCAAGATGGAGTTTCCCAACCCGCCCATCTCGGTGGCTATCGTGCCCCAGTCCAAGGGCGACGAGGAAAAGGTCTCCAATGCGCTCGCCAGGTTGCACGACGAGGACCCCACCTTCGTCTACCGGTTTGACCCCGAACTCAAGCAGCAGCTTATTTCAGGCATGGGCGAGCTGCATCTCGACGTCATCCTGTCCAAGCTCAAGAAGAAGTTCGGGGTTTCGGTGGATACCCGCAAGCCGCGCATCCCCTATCGCGAGACCGTCACCCTAGAGGCGACCGCCCGGGGACGTCACAAGAAGCAGACCGGCGGTCGCGGTCAGTTCGGCGACGTGTTCCTTCGCCTGGAGCCTCTGTCCTTGGGGTCAGGGGCGGAGTTTGCCTCGGAGATCTTCGGCGGCGCCATCCCATCCAAGTTCATCCCGTCTGTGGAGAAGGGTGTGCGCGAGACCGTTGCACAGGGCTTTTTGGCCGGCTACCCGATGGTTGACCTCAAGGCCACGGTCTACGACGGAAGCTTTCACCCGGTGGACTCATCGGATATCGCCTTCAAGCTTGCCGCACAGATAGCGTTCCGCGCTGCTTGTGAGAAGGCAAAACCCATACTGCTTGAACCCATCCTGACCGTCGAAGTAACCGTTCCCGAGGAGTTCATGGGCGACGTGATAGGCGATTTGAACTCCCGGCGGGGCAAGATACAGGGCATGGACTCGGTGGGTCGCAACCAGGTGATCAAGGCTTTAGTGCCCGAGGCGGAGATGTATAAGTACGCGACGACTCTCAGATCGGTAACCCAGGGACGCGGGTTCTTCACCGCGACGTTCGATCACTACGAGCCGGTGCCTCGTGAGCTCTCGGCCAAGGTCATCGAGGAAGCGAAAAAGGCTAAAGAGGAATAAAACACCCCGCACGTCCACTTCGCGTCCGCGCTGGGACCCCGGCAATTAGTGCTCCTTTTCCCCTAGAAGGGGAAAAGATCGCAAGAATGAATCTGTAGGGGCCGATTTTAAGTCGGTCTCTTTTCTTTGCTTGCGATCTTTTGACCCCAAGGTCGGCCTTCTCTCTTTTCTGCGAACTTTCGTTGCGTAGCAACGAAAGGAGCATTCAAAAAGGAGCAAAATCTGGCTTGACATTTCGCTTTCTCTTCCTATTCTATTAGCCAAGAGACCAAGGAGGATTGATGCGGCGTGTCGTGGCGATAATGCTAATCACTTTAAGTACCATTAGTCTCACAACTTGCAGGAAGAAACCGCCCGAACCCTCAACCGACAAGGTCAAGGTGGTTGTTACAATACCCGTCCTTGCGGCTTTCGCCAGACAGGTGGGCGGCGACCGGGTCCAGGTTACCACGCTGCTTTCTCCGGGGGCATCACCTCACACCTTTGAGCCCACACCCTCCCAGGCCAGAGCAGCGGCCCAGGCCGATCTTGTGGTCCGCATCGGTCTTGACGCCGATCGCTGGATCCAGGGGCTTCTGCCCCAAAACGTTCCAATCGTTACGGCCACCGAACTTGAAGGCATAGAATTGATCACCGAGAATCACGGTGAAGCTCACCTGCATGCCGGTGCCAATCCCCACATCTGGCTTGATCCTGCCTACGCCAAGATTATCTGCTCCGCCATAGCCGAGGAATTAGGGCGCATCGATCCTCGGGCCCAGTCGGTCTATGAAAAAGAGAGGGATCGGTACCTCACGGAGCTTGACTCGCTTCATATTCGCATCGAGGCCGCGGTAGCCGAGTTCGGCTCAAAAAAGTACGTCTCCTTCCATCCCGCCTGGATCTACTTCGCCTTACGTTACAGTCTTGAACGCGTTGCCGTAATCGTCTCCTCGCCAGGCAAGGAACCTACTCCGAGACACCTACAGGAGGTGATCGAGTCTATCAAGAAGACCGGTGCACGCGCGGTTTTTGCCGAGCCCCAGCTCTCGCCCAAGGCGGCCCAGGTTATCGCAAAAGAGGCAGGCGTTGAGGTGCTCTTCTTGGACCCATTGGGCAAGCAGAATGAATCCTACATCAAGCTTATGGATCGCAACCTGGCGGTACTTTCAGAGGCTATGGGGGGCAGGTGAGTTCCAAAATCCTGGTTAGCCTTGAGGACGTCAGTGTACGCTTTCAAGAGCTCACGGCTCTTCATGATGTGAACATCCAGATAACGGCGGGCTCATCCACGGCGCTCATAGGTCCGAACGGGGGCGGGAAGACAACGCTTCTCAAGGTGATAGCAGGCCTTATCAAGCCTACCCAGGGAAGGGTGCGTTACTATGATCTCAAGCGCGCCAGGATAGGTTACGTTCCCCAGGAGAGCGTGGTTGACTGGCGCTTCCCTGTGAGTGCCCTGGATGTGGTGCTCATGGGACGGTACCCGGCTTTAGGGCTCATAAGACGAGCGGGCAGGCACGACCGCGAGATCGCACTTACTATGCTTGCTCGCGTGGGGCTTAGGGATGTGGCCAAGCGTCCGGTAGGGGCACTATCCGGCGGGCAGAAGCAGCGCGTGGCCATCGCCCGTGCGCTTGTTGGTGAGCCGAAGCTTATCCTGCTCGACGAACCCACCTCAGGCGCGGACGTTGAGGCAAAGGACCGTTTCTATTCCCTTATCCGCGAGTTGAAGAAGGAACTTTCCCTCACCATACTGGTGGCAAGCCACGATCTTGTGGTGGTGCCGAGTTTCGTTGACGATGTGGCCTGCGTGGCGAAGAGTGTGCATCTGCACGCTTGTCCCTCCGAGATCTGGGATGAGGAACATTTCCAGCGGTTATACGGGACCCAGATGGAGGCGATCTTCCACGGAAAGGTCCCCCACCGAATGGTTGCACCCCACGCGAAGGCGAAGCCTTCGCGTGGGGACCCCGCCCGTACCCGTAACACCCGTAACACACCAAAATCGGAGAAGGGGAAGAGATAGTGTTTGAGGCTGCGTTTATGCAGCGAGCTCTGATCGCCGGGGTGCTGGTATCCGTACTGCTCTCCATTCTTGGGTTCTTCGTGGTCTTAAGAAAGATGAGCTTCATCGGTGTGGGTATCGCTCACGCCGCGTTCGGTGGTGTGGCCCTGGGACATCTTTTAGGTATTCCTGTCTTTCTTTCCGCCTCGGTATTCTCCGTGGCCGCCGGTCTTGGCATAGGTGCGGTAACCCGTCGTGGAAGGATCAAGGAGGACACGGCGATCGGCATTTTTTTTGCCGCAGGCATGGCTCTGGGGGTGCTTTTTCTCTCACTTAAACCGGGCTACATCACTGACCTTGCAAGTTACCTGTTCGGCTCGATCCTGGCGGTTACCCCTACAGATCTCTGGATTATTGCCGCCGCAGCATTCCTCATTCTCGTCCTGCTTGCCCTCTTCTTCAAGGAGCTTATTGCCTCAAGCTTTGATGCCGAGCTTGCTCGCGCGTCGGGTATACCCGAGGGGTTCTTATTCTATCTTCTCCTTGGATTGGTCTCCCTTGGGATCGTTTCCGCGATCAAGCTCGTGGGGATAATCCTCGTCTCGGCACTACTTGTGCTGCCCGCGGCCACAGCGCTTCAGTGGTCCAGGCGCTACGGGTGGGTGCTTGCGCTTTCAGCGCTCTTCGGCCTTGCCTACACAGTGAGCGGGCTCGCAATCTCCTACTGGATCGATATCCCATCGGGTGCAACGATTGTGATTCTGGGAACGGCCGTCTTCCTCCTCTCCCTTGCTATCTCCCCATTACGGCGCCGCAAGGGTAGTCACCCAGACCGAACACGAAGTGCTCGATCGGGGACCACGGGATAGACCTATTGCTGATTCTTGCAGACGATCTCCCCTCGCCTCCTTCCGGATAACCCTTGCTTTCTAGTTATCGGTTGGAAGCGGATTTCTTCAGGACTTGCTCCCGGTTTCTAGGGCCGTCCAGTGTCTCAAGAACGCTGACGATCTCGTCAAGGAGCTCGGTCACACGGAAGCCGGACTTGGCCGATCCGATAATTATGCCCTTGAGTCCCTCGGGCTCTCCTATAAGCCGGGTAACCCGGCGGCGTTCCTTCTGTACCCCCGGCTTTATGTTGGCGAATACCAGGAAAGGAACCTTTGACTCGCTGAGGAACTCAAGGATCTCCTTATCACGATCGTCGAATCGCCGAGAGTAATCCAAGACCCACACCGCCACGTCCATCCCCCTTGCTACTACGTCGCGCACTATGCGGAAGCGGGCCTGACCCGGAGTTCCAAAAAGATGCAGTTTGTAGTTTTTATGCTCTTTGTTGCCGTAATCCAACGCTATGGTGCGACCGTGACGCTCGATGTTAATGGCCCCCGGAACGATGTTTTGCACAAGCGTTGATTTCCCTGCTTCGTCCTTGCCCACTATTACAACCTTTGCAAGCTTCATTTGCTTTCTCCTGAAACAAGATTGATCGCCCCTTTACTTACGCGGCGAGGGATGCCTGAAGGACAGCAGACAGAGGTGAGGGGTTGAATACCGATGAGGCATATCAGGTAGTGTTTGAGTCCTTCACGCTCCACCGGCCCTCGAGCCAGCAAACGGTTCCAGAATGGCAGCCCACCCCTTGTAGGAACACACTCCCCTTCTCGAGGCATCATGATGCAGCAATCCTTCCTCCCGGAGTTCTCAACTAAGAGACACGTGTAAACCCTCAATTCGTCTACCATCTACAAGAGGTTACTCAGCACGCCACTCCACATATTAAGTTTGGGTTGTTCTGTGTTCTTCTTGTTGTTCAAATCCTCTGGCATCGTTAAACTCAGGGGCTCCACGGGGATGGTGATTGGCCTGTAGCAGGCCCGGATGACCTATCTTCAGGCTGTGGCGGGGGGGAAGGGACCTTCGGGGCTATAGCTCGATTAACTATGATGCGAATCTCCTCTGCTGTTCTGGAAAGCAAAAGAAACAGTATCCCCAGCTTGGCGGATTCGTCTGTGACCGCTACCAGGACGCCATCATCCCCTGCAGCCTGAAGTATTATGTAGCCCCCGCCGCCTTTGAAGTAGACCTGTTCCAGCTCACCTACCGCGAACTCCTTGGTTGTACGCTCACCCAATCCCAGGACAGTGGCACTCATAGCGGCGATTGCGTCTTCATCGGTGCTGCTAGGCAGAGCCGAGGCCAGCATGAGTCCGTCAAGGCTCACGAACGCCGAAGATTTTATCTCAGGCGCCGATCGGTTGAGGTGGGTTAGCACTTCTTGCAATTCATCCTTAAGTCCAGGCATGTTGCCTCCTTGAGTTCTTCATTAAAACGAACTATACACGAACTTAGCAGGGCTGTCAACTACTTTGGTCGTTCTTGAGTCGAGAGATAGTTGCCGTGGTGGTCGCAGACGCTAAAACCTGAATTATCTTGTTTCTAGTATGGGTTCGGTAGTCAGGGAGGTATCTATCATAACTTTTTGATTATCGAGACGATGTTACCAGCGAACAACTTGAGAGGGCAATGGTTGCCATCAACAAAATATCCCCCAGATACAATACTCTTCTCACCTTGCACCTCCATCTATAGAGGTCTGTGCTAGCTTTTTCATCACGACAACCAGAGTATAGCCGTTAGCTTTACCCTGTCAAGGACGCCTGCCGGCTCGATTGACGTCCGTGGAAAGCATCGTATCTGCAGTGCGCTTCGCCCTCTAGGGCACAGGCACCCGCTCGACCAGCGTTCTTTTATCCATCTCGCATTTGACACCCCCGCGGTCTCAGCTATAATTCTATAGTTAGGAGGGCACTACTTTCGTAGATTGAGTGCCCATTTCAAGAGAGTTTGAGTTTAGTTCTCAAAAGGAGGAGTTTTATGCGCAACTCAGAAAGTGTTCGTATCTTAGTCGTCATTATCATGGCGCTTTTCATGCCGTCGGTGATCTCAGCCCAAGCCGAGCCTGTCCACAGGCCTGTATCCGTTTCGTTCGTTCCCGGCTTTGGTTCGAATGGTCCACCCTACACTCACGTTACTTCTAACTTCTCGCTCAACATAATCGGAGGTCTTATCGGTAACATCGATGGCTGCGAGATAGGCGGTGTTCTCAACATAGATAAGGGTCACGTCACAGGTTTTCAAGCCGCAGGTGTGGGCAACTTCGCAGGCGGCGACGTGGCCGGCTTACAGATCGCAGGCGTAATTGACGTTGTCGGTGGAGAATTCAGTGTTGCCCAGATCGCAGGCGTAACTAATGTGGTTCGAGGCGAAGCCGCGGGCGGGCAACTCGCCGGTGTCGCAAACATTGTACTTACTCATGTCAGGGGGGTGCAACTTGCCGGAGTGATGAACTTCGCCTTGGGTGACGTAACCGGAGCGCAGATTGCCGGTGCCGGGAATATGGTAGGCAGGAACAGTACCGTCCAGATAGGTGTGGTTAACATTGCGCTTGGCGAGACGTACACGCAGGCGGGTGTGGTTAACATCGCGGGGCACGCCCGTGGCCTGCAGCTGGGCGTGGTTAACGTCGCCACCGATAACGACGGCGTACCTATCGGCATCGTCAGCATCGTTGCAAACGGGCAGTTCCACATAAACGCCTGGACGGATGAAAGCTCACTTCTCAACGTGGGTATAAAGCTCGGCTCCAAGCACGTCTACAACGTTTATGCCGTCGGACTGCAGCCAGTGGGTTCATCTCTCAGAAGCAGGCTGGGACTGGGAATCGGCGGACACATACCGGCCGATCCGTTCTTCCTCGATATCGACGCTGTGGGTTACAATGTCTCAGAAGGGCTGAGATTCTGGAGTCAGGAAGGACTCAACATGCTCAACAAGCTTCGCATTACCGGTGGCTGGCAGATTAGCCCCAAGCTTGCCATAACCGCAGGCCCGACCATTAACGTCTGGGTCTCCACCGAGGAGGACGGTTCGGATATACCCCTCTTTGACCTGCTCATCTATGAGCATCAGGGTGAGAAAACCTGGATTCGCATCTGGCCCGGATTCTCGGTGGGGGTGCAGCTGTTTTGAAGCCTCAGAAAAAGGGTGACAAAAACTCCCCAAATACTGGTCAAAAGCTGGACACCCTTACGGGGTCCCCGCGACGATACGAAGTAGCGTCGTGGGGTAAAAAAAGCTGGTCAAAAGCAGCTGTGTGGGGTGAGTGAAAAATGTAGGGGCCGACGTTGACGCCTATGGCGTCCGCTTCGCGTTAGGTCGGCCCATGTTGTTAATTCACCCTCCCCCTACCCCCTCCCGTCAAGGGAGGGGTATATTAAGGATGAGGCGGTAGTATTCGATTATCTCTGTCCATGGTCAATACATAGTATCTGTGTAGAACAGACACTCTTGTCTGTTCAAAAGCCTGTTCCAACCCGAAAGCATTGAATAATAACCTCGTAGGGGCCGACTTTTAAGTCGGCCCTTTTTTTATTCACCACACCGTCCGCTTCTGCGAAACGGCTACCTCCCACATGAATGGGGAGGAAATAATCCCCCTCCCTGGTGGACAGCGTGCCCCTTGGGGTGCCAATTTTACTGCACCCCATAGGGTAGGGGGTAGGGGGAGGGTGAATATAACCACCTCACTTGAATGCCACGTCTTCAAGCATCCGGATATAATCTTTGAACGAACCGGACGCCCGACCGGGCACAGGAGACCGTTCTGCATTTGCATTTCATTGATTCCTCGCATACACTTCCTAAAGGAGAGATTGATGACGCAAAAAAGACCCGCAGCGCTCATCACCGGCGCATCAAGCGGAATAGGCGCGGCGTTTGCGCGAAAGCTGGCCTCTATGGGCTACGACCTCCTTCTCACCGGGCGCAGGGAGAAACTCCTGGAAGACCTGTGCGCGGAGCTTTCCACAAGGTACGGAATCCTCGCAGGTTACATGATCGCCGAGCTCGCAGACGAAAGCCAGCTCCGCGAGGTCGAAGATACCATCCGCCGCATGCCCAACCTTCGCATCCTCATAAACAACGCGGGATACACCAGGCTCGAACTCTTTGCCGAGGACTCCATCGACGCCCAGGTGGATATGATCAAGGTGCACGACATCGCGGCGGTGCGGCTGACACACGCAGCAATCCCGATCCTGCGCACGCACAACTGGGGTGCGGTAATCAACGTATCATCCATCGCCGCGTTCCTGATCGGCGCGCGCAACCTGATGTACGACGCAACCAAGGGGTTCCTTTTAAGCTTCTCCTCCTCGCTTCACATCGAGCTCGGCGGCACGGGCATAAGGGTTCAGGCGCTGTGTCCGGGGTTCACCCGCACCGACTTTCACATGAAGTTGGGCTACGGCCCTGAGCATCCCATTTTTCGCCGGCGCAGGTTCATGTCCGCGGATAAGGTGGTTCAGGCGTCGCTCGGCTGCCTTGAGCGCGGCAAGGTTATCTGCATCCCTGGCCGGCGCAACAGGTGGATAGCGTTCATCTGCAAACACATGCCCCGCAAACTCTTCTACTCCCTCTACTCCAAACGAAGGCTTAAAAAGAAACGAGGCTAAATCCGGGGTCCCCAGCCGGATGCGAAGCAGACGGTTGGGGTGAGGGTTGCCTTGACAAGTCCCCATAAGTCGCTATAACTCCATAATGCGGGATGAATCCTTACCCAGGGACAGGCGTCGTCTTTACGGTGACCTTTCCTGGACCTGGCCAATTATCAGTTTCACCCCACGACGCTACTTCGTACCGTCGCGGGGACCCCGTATGTCATTGGTATGCAGGATATATGCACTATGAAAGAAAATCGTCTGTACAAAGATCTTGCATGGACCTGGCCAATTATCAGCCCGCCTGAGGACTATATAGAGGAGTCAAAGAAGTTCCGAGATCTGATCATCAAACACTCAAAGATAGAGGTTAAAACCTTACTCGATCTGGGCTGCGGCGGCGGGCACAACGACTTTACCTTGAAGCGCTACTTTGAAATCACCGGCGTTGACGTAAACTCACAGATGCTCGAGGGGGCAAAAAAACTCAATCCCGAAGTCACATATCTATCCGGCGATATGCGTTCGGTCAGATTAGGTAAGACCTTTGACGCGGTAACCATCTTCGATTCAATCTCCTACATGCTTACGGTTGAAGAACTCCGCGCCGCGTTCCAGACCGCTTACGTTCATCTGAATCCAGGCGGGGTGTTCCTCACCTACATGGAAGAAGAGACCCCGGAGCGCTTCAAACAGAACAAGACCACGGTCTCAACCCACACCAAGGGCGGGGTAGAGATAACCCTTATAGAGAATCAGTACGATCCTGATCCGCGAGATACCACCTTTGAAGCCACCTTCATATTCCTGATCCGGCGCGGAGGCGATCTTGCGATCGAAGCAGACCGCCATCTTCTGGGGATATTCCATCTTGCAACCTGGATTGATCTTGCAAAGAAGGTGGGCTTTGAGGTAACGCTTGCAAACCTCAAGTTAGACGATCCCAATTATCCGGAAGTCCCCATCCTGATAGGCATCAAGCCTTTGAAGTGAGTGCTAGGATGGATGAATTGCAATATCACTCTCCGCTTCGTTCCTGGCGATATATGACGGGCCACACGTGCCCTGAGGCAAGTCGCAGGCAAGAAACTCGGCGTTCACACCGGGATGGTGAGTTATCCTGCCGAAATTCCAGAACCTTCTCGCTCAGGTCGCACCGACCGTCGCATAGCACGGCTGAACCACATCCTGCGCTGGTTCGAGGCCAACCTCAAGGGCAAGAAAATGCTCTTTTTTGTCTTCGACAAAAAAATCGCAGAAGATTTTTAGAGAGTGTTGAATCTCTCTTCTCTAAAGGCAGGATTAGGAGTGAATTCGAGAATAAAGACTTTTGTGGCCGGAAATGCGGGCATCAATTCTTGTAGAAAGGAGAGAAAGAGTATGTTAAGGGAAAAACTTTTTGTGGTAACCGTAATCCTTTTGATAGGTTCTTTCGGTGCCTGTTCAAAGGATGAGGCATTCTCTCTTGAGGTCGTGCCTGGAACAATGGAAGCCCTTGTGGGACGGCGCTGCGTATTCCTTGTTCACCTCATTGAAGGAGAAGAAGATAGCCGAGATGAGGTAAAGATAACTGCCTCGGCCCAAGGCAGAGCAAGCGAAGTTGAGTATACGTCCATAAGCGGCAGCGAGGTTGCAGAGGTTACGGTTATCCCTGATTCTTCGAGCCTTAAAGACACGGTAGTTGTTACCATACAAGGTGAAAGAGGTTCTTACCGCGACACTGTGCAAGTGTTGATTGCGGTTGTAGATGGTTTCGCTACAGACGAACAGAGTGCTATTGAGGTTCGTGACAGGTTTATCCCGTGGCTGGCTGAGAACCATCCTGAACTGGGAATAGACGAACAGGCCTCCTGGATAGGAACATCCGGACGCCCTAACATCCTGGTCGTTTCCCATTACCTCTTCTTCTTCAAAGATTGGGAGATGGGCCTCTCCTGGCACGTTACGATAGCTCCTTACGATTGGGCCAGGATATACCTCAGGCATCGCGGCACCCAGATCACCCCTTCACAGGCGTTCGAGATATCGTCACTTTCCGCACAGAAAGACCCTCACCCGATAACGCCGCCTGATTCGGTAACGCGGTAGGGGTGATGCTTTAGAGGGTTACGCAAAAGGAGTATTTATTTTCGTGGTCCCCGCTTGTGCCCGTCCTTTGGGTGCTTGTGCCCGTCCTTTGGGTACGAAGGTGCGCCTGCACCCCCGTCGGGTGAAGCAACTCCGTGGGGTTAACTAAAAGTAGAACCTGAAGCCGATTCCTCCGCCGAAGCCGAGTTTTACTTCAGGCAAGAGGACAATAAGAGGATCGAGCTCCGCGTAGAAGCTTACCGGGCTGTAGATGTACTCTAGACCAAGTGGGATGCGCCCGGCAAGGAGTATATAAGCCTCTGGATAGTGAGGATGGTCAGGATGGTAGCCGCCTCCACCGAGCAATCCACCCACGCCAACGTAAGCGGCAAGGGCTCCTGTGGGAACATCCAGAGGGAAGTGGTAAAGATACCCGGCCTGGAGGGTAAACCTATCACTGATGATGTTCCAGCCGATGGTCGCGTCCACGGCGTTATTGCCCCCCAGCCAGAACTTCCCGGTAATACCGGTTGGTTCTCCCAGCTGCAAGCCGATGCCTACGTCCCCATGGCTTGCGTGCGCTGCCTGGGCTGCCCCTGCGAGAGCAATTAAAAGCAGCATCGAAATCATAAGTATTCTTTTCATTCTGCCTCCTATTTTTATAAGCATAGCCGTATTGGTTTATTTGTCAATAGGGAACACCATACGCGGAGACCCCGAGTAATAATTCCTCCTCCCTTGATGGCGATAGTGCCCCGTCGGGTAGGGGTAGGGTGGATAGCGTTCATCTGCAAACCCCTGCCCCGCAAACTCTTCTACTCCCTCTACGCCAAACGAAGGCTTAAAAAGAAGTAAAAAGGAGCTTGACAAGGGTTCGGTTTAGGCTATAGTTTAATACTATGGGGAAAAAGTGAAATCTGATTCATATGAGTATGACCTATTCATATCTCATCGCTCTACGAATGAGGATACAGAATTCGCGAAGAGATTAGCTGGAGATATAGAATCCGAAATTTACCAAGGTCCTCCCCTAAAGGTTTTTTTAGATAAATGGGATATTCGAACAGGAAGTTTGCCAGGTTCGATAAACAAAGCAATCTCGAAAAGCCGCTTTTGGGGATTCGTATTAACTCCGGCTTACTTCAGTAGCGATAGTGGCTGGACTGATGCCGAAAGTGACAGTATAATTTCTCTTGACCCTAATAACCGACAAGGCCGAATCATCCCTTTACTTTTTAAGAATTGCATTCTTCCTCCTTTGATTTCGCAATACCCGTACATTGACTTTCGGAATAACTACGAAAATGGTTTGCAAAAACTCCTTTACATTCTGAAAAAACAACCATTTCCGAGAGGAACTAAACAAAGTAGGAAGTTGGTTAGCATACCGGGACCTGTTGAGAGAAGATTTTTACCGGACAAAGGGTTTATTTCAGACGTTGAACCAGACCAGATAGAGGAGTTGCTTCAATGCAACTTGCTTCCTTTTAAACAACTTCCGGATGTTGTTTATCGGGCTTTTGTTTTCCAGAAGTATGCTAGATATCAGAAGGATGAGATAAAAAATGTAATACGTGATGCGCATAAGGGAATACCTGCCTTTAGACTTCATAAAAAAAAGATCATTACCTTTCATAATCTGCACGCCTCAGATGTACCATTAGGATTAGTTGTTGATCACGATTATATCGAAGAAAAGCCTACTAAGGAACTCTTGCAGAATGTAAGTGACCGTAATATAGTTACTTCCTTGCTTAACATGGAGATTGACAGGTTTCTCTATCGGTTAGGTCTTATTAAAGATGAGACTAAACCTGATAAACACCGTTTCTATTTTCCGCCCAAAAATGGAACAGTAAATATTATTTGGTGGAAAGCATTTCAAAAGCGAGCATCGCGGAAAGTGGCCAAACCATGTAAAAAAGATGGTGAAGTAATGTTTTGGAGGCATGCAGCGGCAAATATCAAAGCAATGTACCTTCAAGGGAAGTATTACCTACACATTGAGCCTACGTGGGTTTTTACAGAAGATGGCTCAACAATAATTACAGGGGCACTTGCTGGTAAATTAGCAATAAGGTGGGCAGGGCCTGAACGCAATCTCGGCATACTATACCATATTCGTTTTTGGACTTCGATCATGAGGGGTAAATCAGGGACGATAGTTATTAAGACAGGAGACCAAAATGTGAAGATTTCGACTAGGCCAGCCTTCGTAAGACTGTCATTTGGGATTGCGGACGATCAAAAAAAACCTATGGCATCGTTAGATGAAGAAGCTGAAATAATAACAAAAGATGAAAAAACAATGGAAGATTTAATCGTAGGTTCAGAGGCGGATTTTGAAGATAGTGAATCGAGTGAAGAAACGATAGAGGAAGAATATGAAGAAGTATAGAGTACCTGATTTTGAAAGTGGAGCGCTTGACGAACCTCGTCTTTTATTTGGTGGCGGTAATGACCATGTAGACCCAAAATTTGGACTATCTATTTTCGGCCCTTTTAGTTCTACACCTACTTCGATAATAGTTGGGATTATAGGCATACCTTCGATGATTGCAGACACCGAACAATGGCTTGAAAGGTGTACAAGGGAAGTGACTAATGATAAGGCAAAACCTCGAGAATTTCCGCCTTTCACAGGTATATCTTCTGATTCTTCTTTTAATTGTGAGCTTAAGTACGGTGACCTGTGGTGCGAATCTTTGAACGAATCCGAAATAGAAAAAATATTGAGAATAAACAATTTCAATCAGAAGGTCAGTCGAATAGTTGAACTATATGAAAAGAAGTTGGAAACACTAGCTGGACGAGAGCCTCAACCTGATGTTATAATATGTTGCATCCCTCAGAATGTTATTGATTATGCTGTCGTGGAAATAAAAAAATGGGGTGAGCTTAAACGCAGAAGAATAAGTAAAACAGAACGCATGGCTATAAAATTAGCAGAATTTGGTCAACAATTCTTTTTTAAGGAGGATGACCCAAGGTTAGGTATAGAGGGAGAGCAGTATGGCCACCACAATTTACGTCGTGGCCTAAAAGCAAGGGCAATGCAATACGGTATCCCTACGCAACTCATTTGGCCCAGAACCATAAAATTGGGTGGAACCCAGAAACGAGGATTCAGAGAGCGTGTACTGCAAGATGATGCTACAAGGGCATGGAATTTTGTAGTAGCACTTTATCACAAAGCCAAGGGTATACCTTGGCGATTGGCAAACATAAAGCCTGGAGTATGTTTTGTAGGGATTTCTTTCTTTAAGGAAAGGGCAGCCGAATACCCAAGGATGTGTACGAGTATGGCTCAGACATTTAGCTTCGCTGGCGAGGGGTATGTGCTGCGTGGGAAATCCTTTGAATGGACAAAAGATGTATCGCCCCATTTAAGATATCAACCCGCCAAAGAGCTTATGAACGAAGTCATTGAGTTGTATAAGACTCAGAACAAAGGTCTTCCTCGAAGAGTGGTGGTTCATAAAAGCTCAAGGTTTTGGGAGGATGAAATAAATGGCTTCCACGTAGCGTGTAAAGATATAAGTGAAAAAGATTTTGTTACTATAGGAAAGAGGGGCATACAGTTTTACCGACCAGGCATATACCCTCCACTTAGAGGTACTTACGTCAAATTTAGCGACAAGAACTTCTTACTTTACACTGATGGTTACGTTCCATTCTTGCGAACCTATCCCGGTCCAAGAGTACCTCAGCCGTTAGAGATATTGGAGCATCATGGTGATAGTCCATGGAATACAGTCCTTGAAGAGATATTGGCTTTAACAAAGATAAATTGGAATACGGCAGATTTCTCGTGTAGTAAACCAATTACTCTTGCCTTTGCTCAAAGGGTGGGGGATATTCTTGCAGAATTGCCACCAGGAATGAAGGAAAGGAACGAATACCGGTTTTATATGTGATGTAACCCTCCATTTGACACCCCCTAACAATTACTGCCCCCCACGTCAGCTGACTCAGCCGCGCCGGGACCCATACGGTTCGCCGTCAGCCGACAGCTGTCAGCCGTGAGCTGTCAGCCCCCTTAATTTTGCATTTTGACTTTTGCACCGGAGGGCGACGCTTGCGGAATATTTTGCATTTTGCAATTTGCATTTTGATATTGCGACGAAGTCGCGCTTTTGTCCACCTTTTTCTACCCCAGACGTCGCTTGCGCGTCCGCTTCGCTTCGTGTCCGCGCCGGGACCCATACGGTTCGCCGTCAGCCGTGAGCTGTCAGCCGTGAGCCGTTGCATTTTGCATTTTGCATTTTGATATTTAAAATGGCGACGCAGTCGCGTTCTTGTCCACCTTTTGGGTAGCTTTTGACCACCTTTTGACCGGCTTTTTTGTGCCGTATGCAATTGACAGCGGTCTGTATCTCGTGTATAGTCAATCGCTTACGATAACCGTGGGCCTTGTGACGCCGGCACGAATCTGGGTCCGGCCCGAGAGGCTGGCCAGCTTACCTTTCCCCTTCTCAAAGAAGCTGCGGTAGCGCTCGTTCATCGCAAAGCGACCGAACCCTTCTGTAAGTATCAACGTGAACGGGATTTGCTCGTCGCCGGTCAGCGCCACCCCGATCTCTTCACCGTAGAACTGGACCCAATCGGCGTTGTGAATCGAGGGCGCGATTAGCCCGGCAACACCTGCCTCAGCCGCCTTCCTCAAGAACCCCTCGTCAACGGGATTAAAGGTAACCACAATCTTTGCTTTGGCAGAGCTGTCCGGCTCGCGAGAGCTCAGTAGAATCTTGCCCGAAGCCTCGCCGCCGAAGCCGATGATGCCGTAAAGCGTTGTGCCCTGACCGGTTATCTCGACGCCGAGGTTCTCCTTGACCCTGCTCACCTTGCCCGAAACGAACGAGCGCAACGGTATCGGTGTGATGTGGTACTGGATCGTAACCGTGCCCTTCTTTGTATCTATCTTCTTTAAGGTTCCTGTGGCAGTGGGCTTAACGATCCTAAACCCCTCAGTTGTAGCCTTCTGAGCCAGAATGCGGTCCGCCTCCACAAAGTCGCCTTCCTGGAACTTCATGTATGCCTTGATGTGTTCGGGCTTTATGTCCAGCTTCGTGGCTACGTCTACAACGTGGGGCTTGCCGTCGTAGTCCTGGATCTCCCTCATTATTATCATCTTGCCGCTTGCTTCTATCTGGGTAACCTCGCCTCGCACCGGCGACTGGCAGTAGAAGGGGATACCCAGTGGGCCGGCCCCTTTTGCCTTGAAGATTCGCTGCCTCAACTTGACGTGGTCCCCGACCTTGACCTGAACCCCTGCAAGGAAAGCCTTCTCGTCCAGCTGCTTGTCGTAACCTATAAGCCGGTGGATATCGATGATATAAAGCTTGGGCGGGCCGAACCGGTTCTCTCCTATGATATCGTCAGGCTTCACCTCCTGGCCGGGTTTCACGAATATCTCGCCCTCGTATGGCAGCCGGCGCTGGATTTTGTAGGTGCCTGCAGATATCTCAGCCGCCTGCTTCCTGACCTGGGTTTTGAAAACACCCTCAGGCGGCGTGAACACCGCTATTCCCGATTTTGCAAGCGGAACGCCCAAGAGCTTCTCGCCCCTGCCACGGCAGTCGAAAAGCACGGGCAGGGAGGTTTTTAACTCAAAGCGCTCAAGGTTGTTGCGAATACACAACCCCTTCTCCAGCAGTATCTCCAACTCGCCGCCCTGGGGAAGATACAGCAGCTCCCCGCCTTTAAGGGCATAGGCCTTGGAGCCTCGGGCATCCTTGATGGTCAGCGCCAGCCGCTTGGGAGAGAGCTTCCCCACAGGCGCTACAACGTAGCCGATCTCCTGCAGACATTCGCCCTTAAAAAGATCAAGCGCAACCTCAGCGTCCAGCTTTGCCAGCACCCCAAGGTGCGGGCTCTTGAAGTGGCGGTCAACCGCGAGCTTCGTGATCCCCGAGGGCCTGAACCCCTCGGCAAGCATCCATAAGACCTCTTCCTTTCTCTCAGCATGCGAAAGCACACCGCCTGCACCGATGATCAAATCGATATCCGAAAGCTGGAAGTAGCGCTCTTCGTTCAGATAAAACAGCTCCTCGAACTTATTGACGTCCTTGCGTAATCGTCTCCTGTCCAGGCGTCCGATCCGCGAGACCTTGAAGTTCATATCCTTGTGCTGCTCCCAGGCCATGTTGATCCCCTCAATGGCCGCGGCCTGCTCAAGCACACGCTCGCATGCCTGCCCGGGCATGTAGGTCGGGTTGAGCATCTTGCCCGAGATGTAGTCACGCACCTCGGTTTCTGTGAAACCCTCAGGCAGGTGCCGCATTATCCGCTCGATGCCGACCTCGGCCAGGACGTTCGATACCGAGTAGCTCATCCCGATGTTGGCCGCCACCGTTCTATGATAGGAGCCACCTATATTCGAGAAGATGTCGGTGGTCGCGCCGCCCATGTCTACCATAAGGATGTTTTGGCTAAGCTTCTCGCCGTAAAGCCTTAAGATATTCTCGACCCCGGCAGGGGTGGGCATGATGTCCGCGGCCACCCAGTTCTTCAGCTCGGCGTAGCCAGGCGCGCGCTCCATCACGTTCTCCATGAAAAGCTCGTGCACCTTGCGCTTGGCAGGCTCGGTCGCAAGCTCGGTCATGCTGGGTCGGATGTTATCGGTGATATAGAGCTCGAAGTTTCCCTCAAGCACGCGTTTAACGAACCCGCGCGCGTTCACGTTGCCGCAGAAGACAAGCGGGATGCGCTCCGAGAGCCTGAACTTAGGCTCAGGATCGGCCAGGGACAAAAGCTCGGCCAGACGAACCACGCCCGAGATCGCACCGCCGTCAACGCCACCGGCCATGAGAATCAAATCAGGGTGAAGCTCGCGGATAAGACGCATCTTGTCCACCGCCGGGATCTGATCGTCTATGGTGAAGGTTCGCAAAATCACCCCGCCAGCGCCGTAGGCGGTCATCTCTGCGGCCCGGCCGGTCTCAAGCGCGGATAGCCCGAACACGAGTATCTGCAGGCCGCCGCCCGCCGAGCTTGTGGTCAAATACGGGATAGCAATCTTGCCGTCGGCAAGGAGCGTGGTGCCGGTCTTTTGCTCGAGCCTACTTACCGACTCAAGCACCCCAATCTTGACGTCCTCTGCAGGTTTCTCCACGGTGGTGGGTACTTCTAACTCGCCGGCGAAGCGGTACTTATCGCCCTCGCGCGCAATCAAAAGCGCCTTGGTCGTGGTGCTGCCGACGTCGGTGACAAGCACGTGCGCATACTTACTTAGCTCCATAATTTACTCCGGTTCCCACTACTATACCCCTCCCCAAGGCCGATGTCAAGCCCTGCCTTTGCCGCGCAAACTCGTCAGGTTTACATCGAACTCGTCACAATTAAGCTGGTCAAAAGATGGTCAAAAGCTGGTCAAAAGCTGGACAAAAGTTGGACATTTTGGGGCGATTTTGGGGTATTTTTGGCAAAAACCGACGCTGACTTGCCCCAAGGCCGATGTCAAGGGTGGGGGTTGACACCTTACCAGAAACATATATACTGAGAAAAACCTGGATGAAGGATGGCAAACGAAAGGGTAACAGAAAACATAGTAAGAAGACATTTCAACTCATACTCTGGTGAATGCACAATCGAGGAGCAAAAATCCTCGAACCCCAAAATTGACAAGTTGCTGAAAAATGCCTCCAAGAAAGGGGGCGGTAAGGGGTATCCTGAATTTATTATTTCTGGGATAAAAGGCAACCCTGATTTCATCATAGTAGTTGAGTGTAAGGGGGACATCGCAAGGCATCAGAGTTCTACATTAGACAAGTATGGTGAATATGCGGTAGATGGGGCTTTACTGTATGCATCCTTCCTTTCTAAAGAATATGACGTTTTAGCTATTGGAGTAAGTGGACAAAACTTAAAGGAGCTTAAGGTAACACACTACCTGTATTTAAAAGGGGAAAGTAAACCAACCCCTTTTAGCGGTAACGAGTTATTAAGTATAGAGAGCTACACCAAAGGCTATTTAGGAAGCGATGAGAAATCCAGGCAGGATTACGATGCACTACTTGTTTTTTCAAAGGAGTTGAATGTAGAATTACATCACCGAAAAATACCAGAAAAGGATCGGGCGTTATTAATCAGCAGTATCCTTATAGCATTAGATGATAGGGCATTTCGCAAAGCTTACAAGGAATATGAGAAGCCTGAGGACCTTGCTAACTTTTTAGTTGATACTGTTTCAAATGTATTACGCAAAGCAAACCTGCACGGGAAAAAACTAGAAAATCTGAATATTCAATTTAGCTTCATCCGCACCGATACGTCGCTATCAACTAAGCCAGGTGTATTACGAAATTTGATAGATGACATCGATGAACGCATAAATAAATTCAGAAAAACACACGAATATTACGATTTTTTAGGGCAGTTATATATAGAATTCTTACGTTATGCTAATAGTGATAAAGGGTTAGGGATTGTCCTTACACCTCCCCACATAACAGTTTTGTTTGCCGAGTTGGCTGGTGTAAATAAGAATAGCGTGGTATATGACAATTGTGCGGGTACAGGGGGTTTTCTAATTAGTTCATTAAAGAAAATGGTAAATGACGCGGGAAACGACCTGGACAAGATAAAAACAATAAAGGAGAAACAGGTAATAGGGGTAGAGTACCAAGCTCACATATTTGCGTTGGCTTGTTCTAACATGTATATTCATCAAGATGGCAAAGCCAATATTATCAATGGCGATTGCTTCAATGAGGAAGTGATGGAGGAAGCGAAAAACTACAAACCAACAACTGGGTTTTTAAACCCGCCATATCAAGTTGACAAAAAGAAAGATACTGAGGAGTTAGAATTCGTGTTGAGTAATCTAGCGACGTTACAGCCTGGCGGAACTTGTATAGCAATAGTGCCTATGCGTTGTGCACTGGCGCAAAAAGGGGAAACGTATGAACTTAAAAAACGGCTTTTGAAGAGCAGTACATTAGAGGCAGTATTGTCAATGCCAAATGAATTATTTCATGATTCTAAGACAGGGGTAGTTACCTGTGTTATGATATTTACTGCACATAGACCACATCCTCCCAATAAAGAGACATACTTTGGCTATTACAAAGATGATGGTTTTGAAAAAAGGAAAAATCAGGGAAGGATAGATTTTTATTCCAAATGGGAAGGTATTAAAGAAGAATGGGTATCATCGTACGTAAACAGAAAAGCGAAACCTGGCTTTAGCGTTAATAAACATGTTACTGCCGAAGATGAATGGTGTGCTGAAGCTTACATGGAAACAGATTATAGCAACATTGCAAAACGTATATTCGAGGAAACAGTTAAGGACTACATGTTATTTAAACTCAAAAATGATGTTTCATGAAACTGGTAAGGGTCTCTGATCTTTTTGATATAAAGTATGGTGATAGTTTGGAGCTTAATAGGCTTGAAAAAGATGACTGCGGAATAAATTTTGTATCGAGAACCGCTAAGAATAACGGCGTTTCAGCTAAAGTAAAAAGGATCCCTGGAATAGAACCTACCCCTGCCAACACAATTACAGTCGCCCTTGGCGGTTCCGTTTTAGAGACATTTCTGCAACCCGAGCCATTTTATAGTGGTTATCACATTTTTTGTTTGACCCCAAAAGTAGCATTAAGCGAAGCTGAAAAGCTATTTTATTGTGCATGTATCCGTGCGAATCAATACCGTTATAATTATGGGCGTCAAGCAAATCGAACCCTTGCTGAATTACTAATACCCAGCAGAGAGGAAATACCAACTTGGGTTAATAAAAGTAATGTTCAACCCTTTGACGGGGCAAACCAGCCCTTTACTAAAGAACAAACGCCTAAAATAGCAACAGGAACATGGGAATGGTTTAAACTACAAGATCTATTTGAGATAAAGAAAGGGAAAAGGCTAACGAAAGCCAACATGAAAAAAGGGAATGTCCCTTTTATCGGTTCTATTGATTCCAATAACGGCTATAGAGAATATATCGGGCAAAAGCCAATCCATACAGGTAACACCATAACAGTCAATTATAATGGTTCTGTGGCAGAAGCATTTTATCAACCTCAGCCGTTTTGGGCATCAGATGACGTTAATGTATTATATCCGAAATTCGAGATGAACCAGTATATTGCGTTATTCATTGTGTCTTTAATCAAGCTTGAAAGGTACCGTTTTAATTATGGTAGGAAATGGCACATGGAAAGAATGAAAGAGTCAAGGATAAAACTACCTGTAACTTCGCATGGTGAACCTGATTACGAATTCATGGGGAAATATATTAAATCATTGCCGTATTCAAGTTCGATATAGTCCTTCGCTGAATCGTTCCCCCATTTGACACCCCTGCCAATCGCCACACGAACTTTAAGTGAAAGCGCCAGCCTCTGCAAGCAGCCTGTCCACGAGATCGTCGGTAGTAACCCCCTCAGCCTCGGCAGCGAACGAGGTCACCAACCTGTGCCTTAATACCGGATGCGCCATGGCCTTCAAATCCTCCTCACCCGGTGTCAGCTCACCCCGAAGTATCGCCCGCGCCTTTGACCCCAATATCAGATACTGCGACGCCCGCTAACTTTTACTGCCCCACACGTCTGCTGACGCAGCCGCGCGGGGACCCCCGGAATTTAAGTCCTGATTTGTGCATATGCAATTGACAGCGCCCTGTATCTGGAGTATAGTTATCTATGGATAAGTCAAGGGAGTTTGAGACTTCAAAGGTCGGGATACCGCTTCTGAGGCATCTGCTTCAGGGCCATGTAGCCGACCCGCTGGGGTTCATCGAGCACTGCAAGAGAACTCTGCCGACGTTCAAGAAGCGGCTCGACCCGCGGTTCCCCCAGGATATGGTGGACGCCCGCGCCCTGTATCTTCACTGCTACATCAAGCTGAAAAAACAGCTCGGGCAGGAACCGGCCTACGAGATCATGCGCATCGTCTTTCTTACCGACGGAGAGATAAGGATGAACCTTGCGTTCGACACCGCCGGCGGCCGCAGCTATGAAAAGGTTATCCAGAAGGCGATCGAGTACAACCGCGCTTCGGGCGTCTCCTACAAGATCGTTGAGCAGAGCGATGACCGCTTCGAGATGAAGATGACAAGCTGCACGTTCTGGGAGTTTTGCTGTTCGCTTGAGATCCCTGAGGCGACCAGGCTTGTCTGTCAGGTTGACGACGCCTTCTTTAACTCGTATCTGCCCGAGGAGGTGCGGTTTTCCCACGGCGTCCCCTGCAGCCGCCTGGTTGACGGTTCGTCGGTCTGCCGGTTTGTTTTCACGCACATGCTGGGTCTTAGCCCACAGGAGCCGGTCTGCCCGCCGGAGGAGAAATGAGTCTTGTCTTCATTGTGGTCTTTGGGCTAGCGGTGTACCTGGACCTCAGCCTGCTGCCGATACCCTTTACAAGTCGCCGTAAAACTCGGTGACGGTCGGCTTGATTTGACAGGCTGTCGCTTCCGCGTTATAGTCAGGTTATGACAGAATCGGCGAGGAGCAGAAGGGTGACGGTTCTCTTTATCGGCGAGGCCAGCATGCGGCATCGGGCGCATCTTAAGCGCAAGCTTGCCGCGCTGGCCTAATTATATAAGAATAATCGGAATTTCTCCTTTGTCAAGTCCTGCCTTTGCCGGGCAAACCAGGTCAGGTTTACATCGAACTCGTCACAATTAAGCTGGTCAAAAGTTGGTCAAAAGCTGGTCAAAAGGTGGTCAAAAGTTGGACAAAAGTTGGTCATTTTGGGGTATTTTTGACAAAAACCGACGCTGACCTGACCCAAGGGCGATGTCAAGGGGAAGGGGGTTGACAAAGTCCGTGTTTTTGATATAATTTTACACTAGCTGGGAGTTAGTTTTGAAAGATATTGATTACGCAGATATCCTGAGAGAGGGAGGCTTCAAGGATGTTACGCCGTTAAAACCTGGCGGACAAAGAAGAGTATTTCGTGCAAAGCATTCTGATTATCCGGAGGAGATCGTTGTGAAGATAGGGAGTTACAGGGTTAAGCGACAGCTGCAAAGAATTGAGCGGGAAGTAAATTTGCTTAGGGGAATTGACTCAAAGTACTACCCTAAGAATTACGATTTTTATACGCTGAACGATAGCAAGTTTATAGTTGTCGAAGAATACATAGATTCCGAGCCGCTTCATACTTGCTTTGACAAGTTTCAGAAACCTGCAGAGATTTTGTCTCTATTGAAAGAATTAATCCAAGGATTGAGAATCCTTTGGGAGGAGAAAAGGACGGTACATCGAGATTTAAAACCAGGCAATATTTTGATTAAACCAGATGGTTCACCTGTAATTATCGACCTCGGCATAGCACGCCTTTTAGATTTAGAGTCTCTTACGTACACTTTTGCTCTTCGGGGACCATGTACTCCACCTTACGCTGCACCAGAGCAACTTAGTAATCGAAAAACTAAAATCTCTCATCGAACAGATCAATTTGCACTCGGAATAGTAATTTTGCAGTTGATGATGAAAGGCAAACACCCCTTCGACCCTTATGACTCTAGAAGCGTGGAAATTGTTGTTGAGAATATCCTAAGTGATAGATGGGACAGAACGATAATAGAACGTTCTGAGTTTTCACAGATGTTTCCCTTGGTTACTACATTGCTTGGCCAAGAACCACACATGAGATATCGAACGCCTGATATGTTATTAGAAGAAATTAATAAATGCATGGAGAGTTTAAAATGAATTTTGAGATTTACCATCAGTTGGGTCATAATGCAGTTTGGAACTTCGAGAGTCTAGAAGAGGACGGTACAGGTGAGGGATTTATCATTTCTCCTAGGCACATTCCACAAAGTAAAGTAGAGTCGTTAGACCACCATGAGAAAGCGCGAGCAATATTTGATCCTCAGTTTTTCCTACCCCGGGTTCCTTTGGGAAAACTCTCTACTTACGATTTCTTCCCCCACCAAGTTGTCGAATCTGTTTTTGACACAAGCGATTATGAAGGCGAGCCAGCTGAAAGGAGTGCAGATAGTTGTGTAGATTTTCAGCGTATGAATAATTTTCGTTATATTGTAATTCCTACTCGTTATATGTCAGGTATGCCAACAGATTTTCAAGAACAACAAACTGCCCTTTTTGTAGGACCCTTTTTAGATGCTGTTGAAGGACATGGGGTTTCTGAAGAAAAGGAAATACTACTCCAATTAGTTTTAAATAGCGACATGGTCAAGGACGAGCAGTATTCCGCTGATATTTTAAATTGGGTAACGGGGATTCCGAGAATCAAAGGTGTTTATCTTATTGTGGAATGTATCCCCAGATCCAAACAGATAAAAGATATCGATTTCCTCTACTCTTTATTAAAATTCGTTGACAAACTAAGTCAGCATCCAAATAAACTTGAGGTTATACTTGGGTATTTGAATACTGAGTCATTGGTCTTATCTCTGGCCTCACCAAGTATAATCACTATTGGTTCATATGAAAATACGAGGATGTTTAATATCGCCAATTTCAGCTTGCCAGAGCCACGCCCCAGAGGTCCAACACCACGTTTGTATGTCACAAAACTCCTTCAATTGATAGATTATAATTATATTGGTGCTATTCGAAGAGTCCTAGGAGATTCTAGTGATATTTTCGATGAAAACCGATACCAAGCCATTATGTTTGACCCAGATTATAGGTGGTGGTTTACAAAACCAGAGCCTTATAAACACTACTTCCTTGAATTTTCGAGACAACTGCGTACAATTCGTTCCGTTAGAGAAAGAAAGAGGTATGAATTGGTTTCCTCTATGATGCGCTCTGCCATAGGCTTGTATTCAGAGTTAAGAGACAGTGGGATAATCTTTGACTCAGAAAGTGACGGTTCCCATATTGCTGCTTGGCTTACAGCTGCAAATCTATTCGCTAAAGACAAAAATTGGGTTAAGTAAAGTGCCCTTCAAAACCGAGAAATCCCTTTTCAATAAAGCCTTAGCGAGTTCTCACATGGAAACTCTATTCAATCGGAGCAATTGGTTGGCCAATTTCTCAGAGTTAAGTGGTCTTTTCGGAATCCCCGATCTGATAGTCGCGATACGTAATCCATTTCGCAAATCCACCGATAGTTTAATGTTTCTGGCTTTTGAAATGAAACTCAGAAATTGGAAACGCGCCTTAGTTCAAGCATTCCGCTACAGATGTTTCGCTCACAAATCATACGTCTTGCTTGATCGTGCCCACGTCGATCCCGCTCGGAAACAAATCGAGATGTTCCAGAAGTCAAATGTAGGTTTACTTAGCATAGATACGAACGGTGAAATCAAAATCCATTGCAAGCCACGTTATAGAAAACCATATTCTCAAGATCTGGAATCTGCTCTCAGATTGAAAGTCACCAATGGAGGGCATATTTAACAACCTCTTTATTAGAAAGATGGCCTTCTATACGAAATAGGTCTTTTCTAATCTCCCATTTGACACCCCTGCCAAGCGCCACACGAACTTTAAGTGAAAGCGCCAGCCTCCGCAAGCAGCCTGTCCACGAGATCGTCGGTAGTAACACCCTCAGCCTCGGCAGCAAACGAGGTCACCAACCTGTGCCTTAATACCGGATGCGCCATGGCCTTCAAATCCTCCTCACCCGGTGTCAGCTCACCCCGAAGTATCGCCCGCGCCTTTGACCCCAATATCAGATACTGCGACGCCC